>CAZZVF010000344.1:0-3619 GCA_964657355.1 uncultured Buchnera sp. | reverse complement strand
GTTCCAGGAGCCTGCCCCATGCGCATTGCTTCAACACTCGCCGACCTTCGCGAAATGCTTCCCGCACCGGATGCGCCGTTTCGCGGCGTCGCCCTGGTGCCGACTATGGGCGCGCTGCATGCGGGCCATCTGGCACTCATAGCAGCCGCGCGCGCAGCGTCGCCGTTCGTCGCTGCATCCATCTTCGTCAATCCGACGCAGTTCGAGACCGCGTCCGACCTGGCACGGTATCCGCGTGACGAAGCGGCCGATCTCGCGGCCTTGCGCGACGCCGGCTGCGACCTCGTGTGGATGCCTGATGTCGCCACGATGTATCCGCAGGCGGATGCGACGACGATCACCGTCGCAGGCCCGGCACTCGGCTGGGAAGGCACGGCGCGGCCAGGCCATTTCCGCGGCGTCGCCACCGTCGTCGCCAAGCTGTTCGGTCAGATCAGGCCGGAACTTGCGTTCTTCGGCGAGAAGGACTGGCAGCAGTTGCAGGTCGTCCGCCGCATGACGGCCGATCTCGGATTGCCGGTGCGCGTCCAAGGTGTCGCCACGATGCGCGATGCGGACGGCCTTGCCATGTCATCCCGCAATCGCTTCCTGTCCGCCCCACAACGCCGGACAGCACCCATGTTGTTCAACGAGATGCAGGGTGTCGCGGCAAAGCTGCGGGCCGGCGCCGAGCCTGCGGGAACCGTGCAAGCAGCGACGACGCGGCTGCTTGCAGCAGGTTTTGCGCCCGAATACCTCGCACTTGTCGATGGCAGCACGCTTTTGCCGCTCGACAGCCCGGTCGCGGGCGCCAGGTTGCTCGCCGCCGCGCGTCTCGGCACCGTCCGGCTGCTCGACAACGCCGCCGTCGACGCCGGCGGCACACGCAATCGCGATTATTGATCGGACGTTGTTGCTGACTGCAAAAATTCGAACTGTCTGAGGTCGGCTCTTGCCTGCGGGGCCGTCCTGCACAAGCTTTGTTCGATGCAGTTGCTATTTTTTTCTCGAAATCATCGAAGTAAACGCCGCTTTCCATTGACATGGTTGCGGAATGCGGTGGATAGCGATGTCAGCGCCTGTTTGCGCGTTGCGATTCGCAGCTGCGGTGATCCCCGCCGCAGCCTAGTTTGGATCCCACCGGCACACCGCACATGGGCGCGGTCGAGGCGATGTCGTTGAACACGCCGCGCCCCGCGAGGGTTTTTCGGAACTCATCGTCGGGCTCGCGTCCAAACGCCGGCTTCGTCTGCGTTCCGCCTGCATGCTTCAATGGGTTTCTGCTTCGGCCGGCCGACCAGGAAAGAGAAATCCTCCTGGCGGCGACGCAGCAAGGCCCGGTTTGGAAGAACGAGGCGGGTGGAAGAAATGAAACCGGTGCTGCAACCGTTCGTTCGGACAGCGCGGCGTTTAGATAAGTCACTGTGTTGGAGCGAGGATACAATGAGCACCGAGGACACGACAGCATCGCCAGGCGGCAAGACGCCGCGCGCAGCGAAAGGCAGTGGCGCCAAGGCCATGGCGATCAAAAGCACGACGCGCCGCGGCGCAGTGGGGCGGCCGAAAGGTTCGACCAACCGCAAGACGACTGCGACACGCACGACGAAAGCTGCAGCCGCCAAGACGACGACTGCGAAGCGGCCGGTCGGGCGTCCCGCGAAGAAAGCCACCGCGACACGGACAACGAAGGCCGCTACCACACGCAAGCCCGCTGGGACGCGCGCCGCGAAGACGGCGCGCGCGACAAAGGCGACGCGCACCACCAAGGCCGCCGGCACGCGTGCCACCTCGACGCGGGCCAGTGCCGCACGAGCCGGGGCGAAACGGGCGACTACGACGCGGGCAACCACGGCTCGCGCCGCGAAAGCCCCACCGGGTACTCGCAAGGTCGGCAGGCCCAAGGGCTCGGTATCGCGCACGACGAAGGCTGCAGGCACGCGCGGTACTGCCAAGAAGACGACGACCGCACGCAAGACGACACGCGCGGCGACCACCCGCACCAAGACGTCCGCCACGCGCGCCACCGCCGCCAAGAAGACGGCGACCCGCGCAACTGCACGCAAGACGTCCACCCGTGCTGCCCCCGCCCGCACTGCCAAGGCAACAACCAAGGCCGCGACGCGCAAGACCCCGGCACGGGCGGTCGCATCGCGCGCCGCAGCTTCGCGGACGGTGAATGGCAGCGGCCGCAAGGCCGCCACTCGCACGCCGCGCGCCGCTTCAGGCACCAAGGCAGAGGCCGCACGCACCATGCGCACGGCGCGCACTCCGTCGGCACGCAAGGAAGCGGCAGCGAAACTGGGTGCAACGGGAGCGGCAAAGCCGCGTGGCCGCCGCAAGGCTGCCGCACCGCAGACCGGTGCTACGCAAGAGAGCCAGATCGAAGAGTCGGCCGCGACTGCGCCCGAGGAAGAGTCCGAACACGAAATTTCGTAGTAGGATTCTTGCCCGGCCGTCTCATCCGGCAAGTTACTTGAACGGCACGATAAAAAGGCCCGGGAATATTTCCGGGCCTTCTTTCTTGGCTATCGGGCAGGCTGGTCATCGGGCAAAACGGGCCTGAAAAGTGCCGTTACGCTTGGCTACATTCGCGTCTTCAGATTTTGCGGCGCCACCGGTGCCGTGCGGTAACGCCCGGCGGCGCTATAAGAATTTTGCGGTTGTGCCTCCCTTGCGGCACGAGCGACGAGGTCGAGCACTCGGCGTTGCACACGCATGGCACGGGTCAGCAGCAACCTGTTTTCTTCTGCCAGCCGGCCAAGTTCCTGCACCTGTGCCGTCCCCGAGGGTTCGACATCCGCGGCCCGCCATGCCGCCGCAAGCTCGTCGGCTGCTGCATGCTTGGGTGCCAGGAATGTACCCGCCCGGACGAAATCCATCGCAGCGAGGGCCGCATTTTCCTCGCGCAGCACCTTCGCCATGTCCTGAAGCGCCTTCTGTAGCGAGGGTGCGTTCCTGTTCATGGAGGGTGCGGGCGTCGCAAGACGCAAATCTTTCATCGGCGCAGTTCCTGTAGCCGCAGCATCTGCTGATAGACGGGCTCCGCCAATCCCAGTCCGCCGGATCGCGAAATCTGCTTTGCGACCTCCGAGATCATCATTGGTTTGAAGGCCTGTTCGCCGGCACCGCCGCCAAACTCCCCTCCAGCCGTATCGACCGTGTCGAACATGGGTGAGAGCAGCTCCGTCAATGCGACCGCAGCAAAATCTTCCGCGGCCTTGCGCACCTTCGTCGTCGAAGGCTGTGGCAAAGTTTTGTCCGCGTTTGCCAGGAATTGGACATGATCGGCCATCATCGCACCTCGAGATCGGCTTGCAGGGCACCTGCCGCCTTGATGGATTGCAGGATGCTGATGAGATCGCGCGGACCGACGCCGAGGGCGTTCAGGCTGGCGACCAGATCGCGCAACGTAGGCGCCGCATTCAGCAGGCCGAGTTTGTGGTCGTGGTCGGTATCGACCGAAATCGTGCTGCGAGGCACCACTGCGGTCTTGCCACGGCTGAACAAGGCGGGCTGCGACACCTCCGGCGCTTCCGAGACGCGGATGGTGAGGTTGCCTTGCGCAATGGCCACCGTGCTGATCCGCACATTCGCACCCATCACGATGGTACCGCTTGCTTCATCAATGATCACGATGGCG
>CAZZVF010000343.1:0-3628 GCA_964657355.1 uncultured Buchnera sp. | reverse complement strand
CGCCGGACTGAACGGGGTGGGCTCCGATGGCGCGCTGATACAACCGCTCCGCCTGGCCCCGATTACCGCACCCGGCGGGCAAAATCCGGTCGGCCTTTGGCACTACATGGTGCTGCGCCGCCGGGGTGCCGCGAGCCCCGAAGCCGTCCAGCTGGCCGAGGCAACAAAGAGCACGACGCGCGACGCTTTCATCGCGATCTATCATGACATTGCGGCGGCACTCGCGAGCTATCGCAGCCTCGCGGCCCAGCTCGATGCCTTGTGCGGCGACGAGGCGCCGCCGACATCGACCATTCGCAACACGCTGATCGAGGCGCAGGACGCGCTGCGTGAAGTAGCGCAGCTCGACCCCTCGGCGCTGGGCGATCCGCAAGCGGAACAACTGCCGACCGCTGCGGCGCCGCCAGCACAGGTTGCGGCGCCGGCGCAACAATCCGCACCGGCCACTGTTGCCCAATCAGCACAATTACTCACGCGTGACGATGCCTTGCGCGAGTTGGCGCGCATTGCCGCGTTTTTTCGTGAGCACGAGCCGAACTCTCCCACCGCATACACGCTGCAAACCCTGATAAGACGGGCGCGCCTGCCGTTGGCCGATCTGCTCGCCGAGTTGATCCCCGACCAGGCGGTGCGCCGTTCCTACCTGGATGCTGCCGGGATCGGTCCCGAAGTTTCGGAGAATTGACGCGGCGTCCCGAGTTCCGCACGATAACGCAGCGTTCCGCATGATGATGACCACAGCGACCCGCCTAGAGTGATCACGAAAAAGCATTGATGGCGTGACAGCCGGAGAGAGTTTTATGGCCAGCATTCACGACAAGCTCGACCGGGTCCGCCGCCCGAGGGTCCACATCAAGTATGAAGTGGAAACGGAAGGTGCTCAGGTCGAGAAGGAGCTGCCCTTCGTGGTCGGCGTCCTGGGCGATTTTTCCGGCCAGCCGACTGAGCCGCTCAAGCCGCTCAAGGACCGCAAGTTCGTCCAGATCGATCGTGACAATTTCGATGACGTGCTGGCCCGCATGACTCCGGGGCTGAAATATCGCGTCGAAAACACGCTCAAGGATGACGGCAGCGATTTCGCGGTCGACCTGAAATTCCGCGGCATGGAGGATTTCGAGCCGGGCCGTGTCGCGGACCAGGTCCCGGCGCTGCGCAACCTGCTGGAAAAAAGAAACCAGCTGCGCGACCTGCTGGCCAAGGCGGACCGCTCCGAGGAGCTGGAATCCCTGCTCGAACGCATCCTGCAAAGCGATGCCGACCTCAAGCGCCTTGCCGGCGACATTGCCAACCGGGCTCCCGATGCGCCGCCCGGCCCAGCCGGCGGAGAGCGCGCATGAGCGGCGCCAGGGACACATCGACGGCCCCGTCGGATGCCGTCGTCACGACGCATGGCGATGGCGCATCGCTGCTCGACCAGGTCATTTCGGCGACCAAGCAGACCGAGCCGGACCGTGCCGAGCTGCTGCTGCGCACGCTGACCGAGGAGGCGCTTGCTGGCACCGTCAGCTACAACCGCAACCTGACCATTACCATAAACAAGGCGATCGCCCTGCTCGACGCCAAGCTGTCGCGCCAGCTCGCCGCGGTCATGCACCATCCGGATTTCGTCAAGCTGGAAGGCAGCTGGCGCGGACTGAAATATCTGGTCAGCAACAGCGAGACGAGTGCCAACCTCAAGATCCGGGTGCTCAACGTCAGCAAGAAGGATCTCGGCCGCGACCTGATGCGCGCGACGGAATTCGACCAGAGCCTGATCTTCAAATCGGTTTATGAAAACGAGTTCGGCACCCCCGGCGGCGAGCCCTACGGCGCCCTCATCGGCGACTATGAATTCGGCCGTGGGCAGGACGACATCGACATATTGCGCGGCATGGCGAGCGTCGCCGCCGCCGGGTTCTGCCCGTTCATCGCGGCGAGCAGCCCATCGATGTTCGGCTTCCAGAATTTTTCGGAATTGTCCAAGCCGCGCGACCTCGAGAAGATCTTCGAGACAGCGGAATTCGCCACCTGGCGCGGCTTCCGCGACAGCGAGGATTCGCGTTTCGTCACGCTGGTGATGCCGCGCGTGCTGGCCCGCCTGCCGTATGGCCGCGAGACGCGCCCGATCGACGAGTTCGATTTCGAGGAAGGCGTCACCGGGGCGAACGGCGCCGTGCAGGCGTTGCCGCACGATTCCTATTGCTGGATGAACGCATCCTTCGTCATGGGTGCGCGGCTGACCGATGCGTTCGCCAAGAACGGCTGGTGCACGGCGATCCGCGGCGCGGAGAACGGCGGCAAGGTCGAGCAGCTGCCGATGCACGTGTTCAACAGCGACGACGGCGACACCGACCTGAAATGCCCGACCGAAGTCGGCATCACCGACCGGCGCGACAACGAACTCGCCAAGCTCGGCTTCCTGCCGCTGTGCCACTACAAGAACACCGACTACGCCGTGTTCTTCGGCGCGCAGACGACGCACAAGCCGAAGAAATACGACCGGGCCGAGGCGACCGACAATGCCGCGATCTCCGCCCGCCTGCCCTATCTGATGGCGACGTCGCGTTTCGCGCATTATCTTAAGGTCATCGGACGCGACAAGATCGGCTCGTTCATGGAAGCGAGCGAGTGCGAGGCGTGGCTTAACCGCTGGATCCAGAACTACGCCAATTCGAACCAGAATCCCGGCACCGCCATGAAGCTGCAATATCCGCTGCGCGAAGCCAAGGTGACGGTGCTCGAAGTGGCCGGCCGTCCCGGCTCCTACAACGCGGTGGCGTGGCTGCGGCCCTGGCTGCAGCTCGAAGAGCTGACAACCTCGATGCGGCTGGTCGCGCGCATTCCCAAGCCGAACTGAGTTTCGTGCCGGATCGCTTCGGAGCCGGTGTTGCAACGCCTGAAAGGGCGAGCGCGGACGTGCGGGCTGATGCCACCGCCGACGCCGAGCTGCTGATTGCGCTCATCGACGCCGAAGTCTCGCGCCAGCTCGATGCAATTCTGCATGCCCCGGCCTTCCAGGCGCTGGAAGCAGCCTGGCGCAGCCTGGCGCTGGTGGCGCGGGTCGCGGGCCAGGCGCGGCAGGTTCGTCTCGTCGTGCTGGATGTCGCCTGGACGGAACTGTGCCGCGACCTCGAACAGGCGGTGGAATTCGACCAGAGCCACCTGTTCCGCCTGATCTACAGCGAGGGTGTCGGCACGCCGGGTGGCCAGCCGTTCGGCCTCCTCGTCGGCGACTACGAAGTCTCCCACCGCACCGCCGCACCGCGCGCCACGGACGACGTGGCGGCCCTGCGCGGCCTCGCGGCCATTGCCTCAGCGTCGTTCTGCCCAATGGTGATGGCCGCCTCGCCGCTGCTGCTCGGGCTCGACCGCTACGGCGACATCAGCGCCGGTCTCGATTTCGGCGAGGCGTTCGCGGGTCTCGCCTATGCCCGCTGGCGTGCGCTGCGCCAGCAGGAAGACACGCGTTTCCTTGGCCTGTTCCTGCCGCGCGTGCTGCTGCGTCATCGCTGGGAGCCGGACACACGCCGCAGGATCGACGGGTTCCGCTACGCCGAGGATCCGGGGCCCAACGGGGAAGGCCTGCTCTGGGGCAGCGCCGCCTTCGTGTTCGCCGTCGCCGTCATCCGCCGCTTCGACGAAAGCGGCT
>CAZZVF010000342.1:0-3629 GCA_964657355.1 uncultured Buchnera sp. | reverse complement strand
ACGCTGGTGAAACCACGCTCCAGCAGGCTTGCGTGCAGATGCCGTACTCCGTCGCGCGTCGCACAGAAAACCAGCGCGGTCGGCGCTTCGAAATAGCGCAGCACATTGACCACCGCATGTTCGGTCTCGCGCGGTGGAACCCGGACGGCACGATATTCGATATCCGCGTGCGGCTGGTTGCGCACCAGAGTGTCGATCCGCAAGGCATCCTTCTGATACTTGCGTGCCAGCGCGGTGATCTCACGCGCAATGGTGGCCGAGAACAGCATCGTGCGGCGCCACTCCGGTGTTGCGTCGAGCAGCTGGTCGAGCTCGTCGCGGAACCCAAGATCGAGCATCTCGTCGGCTTCGTCGAGCACCACGACGGCAAGGTCGCCGAGCTTCAGCCGTCCGCGTGACAGATGGTCGCACAAGCGGCCAGGCGTGCCGACCACGATGTGGCAGCCGGCCTCGAGCGCGCGCGCCTCCCGCTGCCCATCCATGCCGCCGATGCAGGAGACGACTCGCGCGCCGGTGTTTGCATAGAGCCAGGAAAGCTCGCGATGAACCTGCATGGCGAGTTCGCGCGTCGGCGCCACGATGAGCGCCAGCGGGTTGCCCGCCCGCGCAAAACTCTGTTCGCCACCCAGCAACGTCGAGGCAAACGCGAGTCCGTAAGCGACCGTCTTGCCCGAGCCTGTCTGTGCTGAAACAAGCAGGTCGCGCGCTTCTGCCTGTGCCTCCAGAATTGCCGTCTGAACCGGGGTGAGTTCGGTGTAGCCGCGATCGGTAAGCGCGCGATCGAGAGCCGGGTTGGCGCCGGGGAAGGCCATATTGTGCTTATCCAGAGAGTGCTGCCGTCGCAACCACCGAGGTCGGCGAATTGGCGCCATCGGCCGCATGCGTGGCGTCCATATAGGCCCGGCGGGCCGCCAAAAGAAAGCAAGAACACGCTCCGCGGCATCGCAAGCGTGGCTGCCTGCCATGACGCAGCGTTGCAGCGTCGTTACTGCAAGCTCCAGCCTGCAAGCCCCGCATGAAAGCCCCGGAATGTGCTACCAGCGAGGCATGCTGATCGCCGCTCTCGCGTTCCTCCTGCTCGCCATGCTGCTCGGTTCTGTCCTGTTGTCCGGTCGTTGGATCGGATGGACGCTCAGGATGGCCCACGCCATTCCCGGCGCCGCAGGGCTCGCACTCATGGCGCTGGCCCTGCGCCGCGGGAAGCTGCACGGCGCGGTGGCCACCGACGCCGTCCTGCTCGCCGGATCCGGTTTCGTGCTTGGATTGTACCTTGCCTGGTCAGCATGGGCCCGCCGGCGACCGCCCTCCGCCACGATACTGCTGCACGTAACATTTGGCGGCCTTGGCGGGCTGCTACTCGCGGGTTTCCTGCTCGGTTAGACGCATTCCAGACGTTGGTTTAGACCGAGAAGTACTTCGCGTGCGGGTTCAACACGACGATGGCGCTGGTGGATTGCTCCGGATGCAACTGCGACTCGTCCGACAGGGAGACGCCGATGCGCTCGGCATCCAGCATGGACAGCAGCATCGTCTGGTCCTCGATCTTCGGGCAAGCCGGATAGCCGAACGAATAGCGGGACCCGCGATAGTTCTGTTGCAGCATCCGGTCGATGTCGCGGTCGTCCTCCGAGGCAAATCCGAGCTCCGCGCGAATTCGCTTGTGCACGTATTCCGCCATCGCCTCCGCCATCTCCACCGACAGGCCGTGCAGATAAAGATAGTCCTGGTAACGATTGTCCTCGAACCACAGGCGCGCCGTGTCGGATGCTTTCTGGCCCACTGTCACCACCTGCAAGCCGATCACGTCGCGTTCGGCCTCGTCGACGTCGCGGAAGAAATCGGCAATGCAGTCGCCGTCTTCCTTCGGCTGGCGCGGCAGGGCGAACCGTGCGACTTCCGTGGTTCCATCCTGCTCGAAAACGATGAGATCGTTGCCCCGGCCGGCTGCTTTCCAATAGCCGTAGATCGCCTGCGGACGCAGAATGTCTTCTGTCTCGCACAAGGCAAGCATGCGCTTCATGATCGGGCGAAGCTCCTGTTTCGCCCAACCCAGGAAGTCGTCGAGGCTTTTGCCCTGTTTGCGGAAGCCCCATTGGAATTGATACAGGCTGCGCTCGTTCAGGAACGGCACTATGGCCTTGGGAGGAGCCTCAAGGACGCGCGGTCCCCAGAACGGCGGTTCCGCAACCGGCACATCCCGCGTCAGGCGCCTGCGCCGCGCCTGCACTTCGGCGACGTCGATCGGCCTGAACGCGCGCTCGTCCGCGCGGCCCAGGTTCCGCTTCGTGTTGCGCGCCTTGCCCGAACGCTTGGCCTGCAGCGCCGACAGATAGTCATCGAAGCCGTTGCCGGTCACCTTGTCCATCAGGTGCAAACCGTCGAATGCATCCCGCGCATAGGCAACACGGCCCGACGCATAAGCAGCGACGCAGTCATCCTCCACGTAATTGCGCGTCAATGCGGCGCCACCGAGCAGAACGGGTATCTCGAGCCCCTGCCGCGACATTTCCTCAAGGTTCTCGCGCATGATGACGGTCGACTTCACCAGCAGGCCCGACATGCCGATGGCGTGCGCACGGTGTTCCTTCGCCGCATCCACCATGTCCGCCAGTTTCACCTTGATGCCGAGGTTGACGACACGGTAGCCGTTATTCGTGAGGATGATATCGACAAGGTTCTTGCCGATGTCGTGCACGTCGCCTTTCACCGTGGCGAGAACGATGGTGCCTTTTTCCTGGCCCGCGACACGCTCCATGTGCGGCTCTAGGTAAGCCACCGCCGCCTTCATGGTCTCCGCACTCTGCAACACGAACGGCAGCTGCATCTTGCCGGCGCCGAACAACTCGCCCACCGTCTTCATGCCGGCCAGCAAGAACGTGTTGATGATGTCCAATGGCGCGTGCGTCTGCATCGCGTCATGGAGGTCGATCTCCAGCCCCTTGCGGTCGCCATCGACGATACGGTCCTGTAGGCGTAACTCAGGCGTCTCGGCACGGATCTTCTTAGTCGCCTCTGCCGCTTTGCGGTCGGCAAAGATCTCAAGCAGCTTCTGCAGCGGGTCATAGCCCTCCGCGCGCCGGTCGAAGATCAGGTCTTCGGCCACCTGCACCTCTTCCGGCGCAATCAGGTGCAGCGGACGGATCTTGCTGACGTGCACGATAGCGCCCGTCATCCCCGCGCGCACGGCATGATCGAGAAACACCGAGTTCAGCACTGCCCTCGCCGCGGGATTCAATCCGAAGCTGACGTTCGATAGGCCGAGGATGATCTGAATATCCGGGAATTTGTCGCGGATCATCCGGATCCCGTCGAGCGTCCACTCGGCGAGCTTGCGGTCGTCCTCGTTGCCGGTCGCGACGGTGAAGGTCAGCGGGTCGATCAACAGGTCGGATTGCGGCAGCCCGTGCTTGTCGCAGGCAAAGGCCACCAGCCGTTCCGCGATCGCGAGTTTCGCCTCGGCGGTTTTCGCCATGCCCGTCTCGTCGATCGTGAGCGCGATCACGCCCGCGCCGAATTTCTTCGCCAGGATCAGCCGCTCTTCCGCAGCCTTTTCGCCGTCCTCGAAATTGATCGAGTTGATGATCGGTTTGCCGCCGTGCAGCTTTAACGCGCTTTCGATCACCGGCGTC
>CAZZVF010000341.1:0-3656 GCA_964657355.1 uncultured Buchnera sp. | reverse complement strand
GCTGGCGGAGCCTGGGCGGGCGGTGCGGCTTTTTTCGGCGCGGCCTTCGTTGATGCTTTCGCTGCTGTTTTCGGAGGCGGTTTCGCGGGCGCCGCCGGCGTTCGGGCTTTGGCGACAGCGTCCTTGGGAGCGGCTGCCTTTGCCGAAGCGGCCGCAGCCCCGTGCGTCTGACCCAGGCTGCGTTTGAGGGCGGCCATGAGATCGACGACGTTGCCGCGATCGGGCGGTTCGTCGGAAGTCGGCGGCGGAGTGCGGCCCTTGATCTTGGCTTCGATGACCTCGCGCAGCCGCGCCTCGTAGCGGTCGTCCATGTCGGACGGATGAAACGCCTCCGACTGCCGGTCGATCAGCTGGGTCGCCAGCGCGACCATGGCCGGATCCGGCTTTTCGCCAGGCACGGCGGCAAACAGTTCCGCCGGATCGGACACGTCGCGCGTCTCGAGCAGCGTGTGCAGCACGAGGCCTTTGCCCATCGGCATGATGGCGGCGGCGCGCTCGCGGCGGGAAATCACCACACGGGTCAGTGCCACCCGCTTGGCGTCGCGGATGGCATCGCGCAACACCACATACACGTCCTGCCCGGCGTCGCCGTCCGGCACCACGTAGTAGCTGCTGTCGTAGTAAACCGGATCGATGCTGCCGGCGTCGACGAACTTTTCCACGTTGACCATGGACGAGCTATCGATGCGGGCGCTCTCGAAATCCTCCTCGTCGAGCAGGACGTATTGGTCCTTTTCGAACTCGTAGCCACGCGCGAGATCGCGGCGCGACAACTCGTCGTCGGTTTCGGCATCGAGCGTCACCGTGCGCACGCGATTGCCGGTCTTCGGGTTGATGAAATGGAAGTGCAGGTTGCTGCGTTCGTGATGCGCCGTGTAGAGGGCGATCGGGCACGACACGAGGGCGAGGCGAAGATGGCCGCGCCAGACCGGACGATCCGCCATTATCGCTTTTTCCTTGCTGCGGCCGGCTTCAATTCAGACGGCTGGTTTTTTGTGCTAAATTTCTGGCGGGTCGCGTCGTAGCCTTCCCACGGATCCTTCGACAGCTTCTTCAGCCGCGCCATGGTGGTGAGGATGGTGAATTTCGACGGGTCGAGCTTGCCGGTCACTTCGCTCCAGGAGAGCGGCGTCGCGACGGTCGCACCCGGCCGCGCGCGCGGCGAGAACGAGGCGACCGCGGTGGAGCCAAGCCCGTTGCGCAACCAGTCGATCAGAATGCGTCCGGTCCTGCGCGCCTTGGGCACAGAAGCCACATACAAGGCAGGTTTTTCGCGCTCCAGCCGTTCGGCGAAGGCTCGGCTCCAGGCGCGGGCGGCGTCCCATCCAACCGACGGCGTGAGCGGCACGACGAGGTGCAGCCCCTTGCCGCCGGATGTCCTGCAGAAGCTGGCGAGGTTTTCGCGTTCGAGCAAGTCTTTCAGATCATGCGCCGCGCGGACGATGTCGGGCCACGCGACGCCGTCGCCCGGATCGAGATCGAAGATCAGGCGGTCGGGACGGCCCGCATCCGCCTCGGCGCTGCCCCAGCTGTGCAGCTCGATGGCAGACATCTGCGCGCAGGCGACGAGGCCGTCGGCATCCTCCAGTGCCAGGTAGGGCGCGCCGTCCTGCTCGCCCTCGTGGATCTGCGGCGGCATGCCGCGATTGGCGTGCTTCTGGAAGAAGTGCTCGCCCTCTATGCCGTCGGGGCACCGCACGAATGCCAGCGGCCGGTGCGCGATGCCGGGCAAAGCGACCTCTGCCACGTCCCGCCAGTACTCCGCGAGACGCTGCTTGGTGAGGCCGCCGCCGGGCCACAGTTCGCGCTCCGGATGGGTCAGCCGCACGGCGCCGATCGAGGCGGCCTTGGCGCCCGGTTTGCGCGCCGTCACGACGCGACCCGAATGGCTGGTCCTGCCGGCGCCGAGTTCGCTGCGCTTCACCTCGGCGTTGGGGATGTCGCGCACCACCTCGCGTGGCGCCTTGTCCTCGCGCAATCCGAGGAAGACCGGATGCCGCAATCGGCCCGCACCGGACCAGCCGGTGTACTGCACCTCGGCGACGAGTTCGGGCCTCACCCAATGCAAACCGGCGGGCGGCTTTTCCTCCGTCAGCAGCAATCCCGCGGGCGGATCGGCTACTAGGGTCGCGAGCGTCTTGCTCAGGCTGGCAAGCACCTTGTCGGGAAAACCGCTGCCGCAGCCACCAACGTAATGCAGATTGCCTTTGTCGTCGTAGAAGCCGAGATGCAGCGAGCCGAGCCCGGCGCGGCTGCCGCCTGGCGGCGTCCAGCCAAGGACGACGAATTCCTCGCGTCCCTGGCATTTCAGTTTCAGCCACGCGCTGCTGCGGCCGGCGCGGTACGGTGAAGAGGCGCGCTTGGCGATGATGCCTTCGAGCCCCATGGCGCAACCCTGGGTGCGAACACGGGCGGTCTCACCCTCCAGATGTTCGCTGAACCGGATCATGCCGTCGGCGAGGCCGAGCGCCTCGAGTGCTTCCTTGCGCTCGGATAGCGGCAAGGCACGCAGGTCGTAGCCGTCGCGGTACAGCAGATCGAACAGGTACAGGTTCAGCCTGGTGTCGCGCCCGTCCGACAGCGCCGCCTGCAGGTCGGGGAAGCTCGAGAGGCCGTCCTTCTGCAGCGCGACCAGCTCACCGTCGGCCAGCAGGGTGTCGGCGGGCAAGGCTGCGGCTTCCCGCGCGACGGTGGGAAAGCGGTGCGTCCAGTCGAGCCCGTTGCGCGTCAGCAGGCGTATTGCATCGCCGTCCTTGAACACCAGCAGGCGATAGCCGTCGTATTTGATTTCGCTGAGCCACTCGCCACCCTCGGGCGGCGCATCGGCATTGCTCGCCAGCATCGGCGCCTGGGATTGCGGCAGGGCGGTCTGCCTGGCGCCGGTGGGCGGCTTCCAGGCGGGTTGCGCAGGTGCGGCTTTCGCAGTCTTCGGTGCAGCCTTCCCGGATGGTGCCGCGGCTGGCTTCTTTGCAGCCCTGACCGACTTTTGCGCGGACAGCGTCGGCAGCCTCTTTTCCATCGCCGCCGCATCGGCGCCCGCTGCCTCGTGGTCGTCATGTTCCTTGATGAGAAGCCAGTTTTCCGCGTGCTCCTTCGGCCTCGGCTTGAGACGCACGAGCACGAACCGCCCGTGCAGACGCTCGCCATCGAGGGTGAACTTGAGTTCTCCGCCGGCGAGCCCCGCCGCGGCGTCGCCCACCGGCGCCCAGGTTCCGCGGTCCCAGATCTCGACCGTTCCGGCGCCATAATTGCCTGCCGGAATGGTGCCTTCGAACTGCGCGTAATCGACCGGGTGGTCTTCGACATGCACCGCCAGCCGCTTGTCGCGCGGATCGAGCGACGGGCCTTTCGGCACCGCCCAGCTCCACAGCACGCCGCCATGCTCCAGACGGAAATCGTAATGCAGGCGGGAGGCGTCATGCTTCTGCACGACAAAGATCGGCGCATCCGATGCGCGCTGCCGGTCAGCCGGTGCCGGCTCCTCCGTCTGGGTGAAGTCGCGTTTGCTGCGATAGGTCTGGATCGAGTGGTCGCGCGCCGCCACCGCCTTGCCGGCCGGTGCGCGTGCCTTCGACACGGGCGATTTCGTTGCGGTCTTGGACCCTGCCATGAGGCGAGCAACGTCCACCCGGCATGGCAGGTTCCGGTCTGCAGGG
>CAZZVF010000340.1:0-3659 GCA_964657355.1 uncultured Buchnera sp. | reverse complement strand
GCCAGCCCCGCGGCCGCTCTGATCAACTCCAACGATGAGCCGCTTGGTTTCATCCCGTTCTTTCGACGACGGTCGTGACCGTTGGCTGATCCGCGACGCTTCACCCGCACCTTCATTGGCCGAGGTGGTTCATCGCTATTCTTGGTGGCAGGAGACCACACAGAGCTTCGATACGAGGCGTGAGCTCGCCGCGACGTCGGGTGTCTTCATCATAAACCTGGGTAACGTACTTGAAATTGTCGATGCGGGCGGCGTGCTGCACCGCGTGCAAGCGGGACAGGGCTTTATAGGCGGGATCGCGGAATCAACTTCGCTGTCGCGGTCGGCCGGTGACATGGCCGGAATGCAAGTCAGGATCCCGTTCGCCAACATGGGCCGACTATTTCGCTGTCCGATGTCGGAACTGGCCAATCGCGTTATAAGGTTGGACGAGGTGGCGGGCGCCGACGCACGGACACTCGGTGCACGGTTGGTTGAGGCGCGGACGCACGATGAGCGATGGGCGATGCTCGACCATTTCGTGTGTAACCGCCTTGCCGAGATCGATACGGGCCTCGACGAGGCGGCGTGCCTGCTCGCGTGGTTACGAAAGGGCAGATCCGTCCAACGTGTCGCCGACGATCTCGGCTGGAGCCGAAAGCGTGTGGCACAGCGCTTCTTCGCCGCAACGGGACTGCTACCGCGTGCCTTCGCCAGACTTGTCCGGTTTGAGCGATTTACCGCGTTGTTGCAGGTGCAAGCTGGCATCTCGCTTGCTGATGCTGCCGCTGCTGCCGGTTACGCCGACCAGCCCCACCTTACCCGCGAAGTGAGCCGGTTCGCGGCACTCACGCCACGCGCATTGCGCGCCCGGATCATACCTCAAGGTGGCGGTGTCCGAGACTGACCGGCGCAACCGTTCAAGACTGCATAGCGGCGGCGCAGTATCAGATTTCAACCACGGAGAGCCCGCATGACAGTCCGACCCGCCATCATTCCGAGCCTTCGGTACCACGATGCTCCAAGTGCCATCTCCTACTTGTGCAGGGTTTTCGGTTTTACGAAACATGCGGTCTACCCCGACCCCATGAGCCCCTCGCTGATCGCGCATGCGCAACTTCTGTTTCAGGGCCAGATGATAATGCTGGGGTCAGCGTCACCGACGGCTTTCGCGACGGCTGCTCCGATGCGCACGGTGCGCGAGAGCGGCGGCAACACGCAGTCGCTCTACGTCGTCCTGGACGATGTCGACTCGCACGCAGCCCATGCCCGGGCCGCTGGGGCCGACATCTTCATGGAACCCGAAAACCAGGGGCATGGCGGACGCAGCTATAGCGTCCGGGACCTTGAGGGAAATGCATGGACGTTCGGAAGCTACGATCCGTTTGCTGCGTAAGCAGCTCGCTCAGTAATCATCGTGCGGGGATCGACGGCTCAACCCCGGCGGGCATGACCCGGCCTGCCAGCACCGAGCGGAAGATGCGCAGCTGGCCGGCGCTCGTCTCGTCCCAGGAAAACGCCTCGGCATAGTGCCGCGTTGCGTCCCGGCCGGGCGGATCGGACGCCAGATCGCGCACCGATGCCGCTATCGACTCGCCCGAGATGTCAGCCGCGATCAGGCCCGCCGCACGGCGCTGAACCACCTCGTCGTTGCCGGGTATCGGGCTGGCGATGACCGGCGTGCCGCACGCCATCGATTCCAGCAACACATTGGCCCAGCCCTCCCGGCTCGACGACAGCACCGACATATCCGCCGCAGAGTAGAGCTCGGGCAGCGATGCATGCGGCAGCGGCCCCAGCAGGCGCACTCTTCCGGCAAGCCCCAGCGCAGATGCATGGGCCTGGAGTGCATCACGCTCCGGCCCCTCGCCCGCGATGAGCAGCGTCCATTCCGGAAGGTGGCGCAGCGCCTCGATCGTGTGGCGGTGCCCCTTGCGCGGGATCAGTCCGCCGACCGAAACCAGTGTCGGTCCCGTGACGCCGAAGCTGGCGCGGGAGGCCGCGCGGGCCACTGGGCGGAAGGCTGCGAGATCGATGCCGTTGCGCAGCACCGTCAGGTGCGCGGGCGGCACACCGAGCCGGATGAGCGCCTGGCGCAACCCCTCGCTGACCGTGACGACCGCATCGGCATGGCGTGCCGCCTCCAGGATCATCCTCCTCGGAGCGGCATAATCCGGAAACTGCGTCACGTCCGAGCCGCGTGCCGTCACCACCACGGGCAGCCCGAAACGCTTCCCCATCCACACCGCGGCGACGCCGTCGGGGTAGAAGTAATGCGCGTCGATCGCATCGAACCGCGCGCCGGCGTCGAGCAGCCGGCGCAGCGCCCGTGCGGCGGACGCATAGAGCAGCGCAGGCGCCATCCGCATGCCGACAGCCGGAATGGCGGCGTAGCGCGGATGATAGACGTCGAGGCCGTGGCGCTGCTCGAAGGCCGGAGCGGCGGCGTGGCGCGCCCAGTCTCCGAACCTCGTGTTGCGGCTGGGAAACCATGGTACCGGCGCCAGCACGGTCGACCGCGCGTCGCCCGTCGCGACCAGATGGCGCAGCCGGTTCTCGACGAACACGCCATGGTTCGGCCGCGCTGCATTCGGAAACAGCGTACTGAAGGTCAGCAGCGACAGCATGGACGAGGCCGGCGCCTTGTTGCGTCAGTTGGTCAAGGTCGCCAGCAGCCGTCTCGCGTCCGCTTCCTCGTCGAACGGCGCCGGAGTGGCCACGGCCTGCTGCAACAATGCCTTCGCCTCGTCTTTCCGCCCGGCTGCATTGAGTGCGTAGGCGTAGTGGTAACGCCTCGCACCCTGGTCCTGCCCGGGTGCCGCACTGCCCTGAGCCAGGAGCGGGAGCGCGCGCGCCGTTTCGTTCTGGTGCACCAGGATCCACCCCAGCGTGTCGGCCACTTCGGGCGTCGGCGCATGGACGTAGGCGCGCTGCGCCAGGGAAGCCGCACCGGCGAGGTCGCCCTGCTGCTGCGCAATCCAGGCGAGGTTGTTCAAGGCGCCGACATTCGCCGGCTGCACTGTCAGCGCCGCCTTCAGATGCTCGGAAGCCGTGTTCAAATGATGATCGGCAAGATCGAGCCCGGCGAGTTGCACCTGCGCCTCGACGTCCTGCGGATGTCCCGCGACCCAGTTGCCGAGCAGGTCGATTGCCGCCGGGGCCTGGTCGGTACCGGCCAGGATCGTCGCGGCCTTGATCGCGAGCGTGCTGCTCGGGGCCTTCTTGAAGGCCTCGGCATACGCCTTCGCCGCATCGCGCGGCTGTTTCGCGGCAAGCAGCACGTCGCCCTGCAAAGAAGAAGCGGCCGGCAAATTGGCAGGATCGGCCGCCAGGCTGCTGGCGGTTGCGAGTGCCGCCTGGATGCCGGACGCCTTCAGGTCCACGCCGACGAGCGATGTCATGAGGTCGAGATTGCCCGGCTGCAGCCGCATGCCGTCACGCAGCGTCGCTCTCGCGCCGTCCGCATCGCCCGCGGCAAGTTGCAGCACGGCCAGGCTGTGCCGCGCAGGGATGGCGGCGGGGTTGGTATCGAGGATCTGCTTGTAGGCTTCGGCTGCTTCCTTCGGACGATTGGCTGCCACCAGCGCCTCGGCACGCGCGGCCTCCAAACCTGGAGTTCCCGCCGCAGCCCGGTCCAGCAGCGCCACGGCACGGTCGGGCGCTTTGGCATGGAGATAGGC
>CAZZVF010000339.1:0-3684 GCA_964657355.1 uncultured Buchnera sp. | reverse complement strand
CCTGAATGTCTAAATCCGGTTGGTCTTTAGGCTGACAAGGCGACCGGCTCGGTTCGCAAACGCTTCACGAGCAACTTGTTCAATGCATGAACGTAGGCCCGGGCGGCTGCGACGATTGTGTCGGTATCAGCGCCCTGCCCGTCGACCATCTTGCCTCCTTCCTCCAGCCTGACAGTCGCCTTCGCCTGGGCGTCGGTGCCTTGCGTCACGGCGCCGATGGAGAACAGAAGTAGGTTCGTTTCGTGCGGGAACAGAACCCGAATGGCTCTGAATGTGGCATCCACCGGACCGTCGCCGGTCTCGATCGCGGTCGCGGCTTGCCCGTCTATTTCCAGGGTCAGCTCGGCGCGGGCGGGCCCGCGAGAGCCAGCATGGACATCGAGGGCGACGAAGCGGATGCGGTTGTGGTCACGCACGACCTCGTCGTCGACCAGGGCGACGATATCCTCGTCGTAGACGATCTTCTTGCGGTCTGCGATGTCCTTGAAGCGGCGGAAGGCGTCGTTCAGGGCGTTGTCGCCGAGCTCGCCGTATCCGAGCGCCCGTAGCTTATCGCGGAAGGCGGCGCGGCCGGAATGCTTGCCCATGACGAGGTTGGTCTTGGTCCAGCCGACGCTTTCCGGCGTCATGATCTCGTAGGTCTGGGCATTCTTCAGCATGCCGTCCTGGTGGATGCCGCTTTCATGTGCGAAGGCATTGCGGCCAACGATAGCCTTGTTCGGCTGCACGTCGAAACCGGTGATGGTGGACAACAGGCGTGACGTGCGCAGGATGTTCTCGGTCGTGACGCCGGTTCGCACCGGTAGGGCATCCTGCCGCGTGCGCAGCGCCATGGTGATTTCCTCGAGCGCCGCGTTGCCGGCCCGTTCGCCAATGCCGTTGATCGTGCATTCCACCTGGCGCGCGCCGGCGCGGATGGCGGCGATCGTGTTGGCGACGGCGAGACCGAGATCGTTGTGATTATGGGCGGAGAAGATCACGCGCTCGGCACCGGGCACGCGCTCCCGGAGCATGGTGAAGATGCGCGTCAAATCCTCGGGAAGCGCGTAGCCGACCGTATCCGGGATGTTGATCGTGGTGGCACCGGCCTGGATCGCGGCTTCGACGCACCGGCACAGGAATTCAGGCTCGGTGCGGCTGCCGTCCTCGGCAGACCATTCTACGTCAGGAACGAGATTGCGGGCTTGCGTTACGGATGCTGTGACGGCTTGCAGAACGGCTTCCGGCTCCATGCGCAGCTTGAACTTCATGTGCAGCGCGCTGGTGCTGATGAAGGTATGGATGCGCGGCCGCGCAGCGTGACGGATGGCTTCCCCGGCACGCGCAATATCGGCGGAAGCCGAGCGTGCCAGGCCGCAGATGACAGGGCCACGCACGGCTTCCGCAATGGCTGCGACAGAGTCGAAATCGCCTGGCGAGGCAATGGGAAATCCCGCCTCGATGACGTCGGCGCCGAGTTCGGCAAGTGCGTGAGCGAGGCGAATCTTTTCCTCGATGTTCATCGAGAAGCCTGGGCTCTGCTCGCCGTCGCGCAGCGTGGTGTCGAAGATGATGATGCGGTCGTCGTCAAGACGGCCGAAACTTGGGTGGTCGATGGTCATGGTCTCGTCCTTGCATGCACGTCTTGTGCGATCCTGTTGCGAACCCGAGGGCGGCCTGGGTGCCGCGATTGCCTGAGCGTGACCGAGCTACGACCTTTGTCGCTCAGGTGGTGGTAAGTCGCAGGATGCGAGTGTGCCGGACGCGAGGACGCACGGCTGTTACCGCGGCGGGCAAGAGCACCGTCGGGCATGCAGCATCATCCAGGTATGTCTGACGTGCGGCCATATCTACCTGATACTAGCGCCGGGTTGCAGGTTCAACCCGCAGCTGCGGATCACCGAGATGGCAGACGCAGAAATGGCCAGAGCGCTTCCGCACTCCGGCCACCTGAAACAACGAGATCAGGCCACTGCCAGGCCTGGTGCCTCAAAGACTACTTCTTGGGCGCGTCGGCTGCGGGAGCGGAAGAGCTGTCGGCCGGCGCATCGGTCGAGGACGAAGTCGTCTTCTTGGCCTTGTGGTGCGAACGGTGGTGCGTCGTGGTCTTCTTCTTAGGCGCCGAGCTGGACATGCTGGAGCTGTCCGGAGCAGGAGTCGGCGAGGCGTCCGGTGTTGCCGGCGCCGTGGCCGGGGCGGAAGGTGCCGGAGCCGGGGTCTGCGCGAGCATCGGGGTAGCGAATAGAGCGGAAGCAACCAGGGCTGCGCTCATCAGGGGGAGCTTCATCGGATCTCCAAACTTTTCATTACTAGAGGGGAACGGGACTAGAGGAAACGGGCTATGCGTCCGGCACACACAGCTGCTGTGGCGGCATGTCTCTCAACGCGCCCGTGTATGGCCACGAAAGCGCGGCCGCGTCAGCTTTTTTTTCCGTAATGATGAAGCTTGTGGTCCGCACGGATCAGTTCTTTGCCTTGTCGACCAAGGCATTTTTGGTGATCCAGGGCATCATGCCACGCAGGCGTTCGCCGACCTTTTCGATCGGGTGCTCGGCCGCACGGCGCCTGGTGGCGCGGAAGCTTGCCTGGTTCACCTTGTTCTCGAGCATCCAGTCGCGCGTGAAGCGTCCGGACTGGATGTCCGTCAGGACGCGGCGCATTTCGGCCTTGGTCTCGGCCGTGATGATACGCGGGCCCGTGACATATTCGCCATATTCGGCGGTGTTGCTGATGGAATAGTTCATGTTCGCAATGCCGCCCTCGTAGATCAGGTCCACGATGAGCTTCACTTCATGCAAGCATTCGAAATAAGCCATCTCTGGTGCGTAGCCGGCTTCGACGAGGGTTTCGAAGCCACCGCGGATGAGTTCGACGAGGCCGCCGCACAGCACGACCTGTTCGCCGAACAGGTCTGTCTCGCATTCTTCCTTGAAGGTCGTTTCGATGATGCCGGCGCGGCCCCCGCCTATGGCGCTTGCGTAGCTGAGGGCGATTTCAAGGGCGTTGCCCGACGGGTTTTGCGCGACCGCGACGAGGCAGGGAACGCCGCCGCCGCGCTCGTATTCGCCGCGCACGGTGTGGCCAGGGCCTTTCGGAGCGATCATGAAGACGTCGATGTCGGCGCGCGGATCGATCAGGTTGAAATGGATGTTGAGACCATGCGCGAAGGCGAGGGCCGCGCCTGGCTTCATGTTGGGGGCGAGGTCGTCGCGGTATAGGTCGCCCTGCCCTTCGTCGGGCGTCAGCACCATGATGACGTCGGCCCAGGCAGCCGCTTCCTTTGGATGCATGACGCGCAGGCCGGCTGCCTCGGCCTTCGCAACGCCGGTAGAGCCCGGACGCAGGCCGACCACGACATCCTTGACGCCGCTGTCGTGCAGGTTGCGGGCATGGGCGTGGCCCTGGCTGCCGTAGCCAATGACCGCGACTTTGCGGCCCTTGATCAGGTTAACGTCGGCATCCCGATCGTAATAGACGCGCATTATTCTGGATCTCCGGATTGTCACATTTGGATGATGTTGGCAGCGTTCAGGTTCGACCGGCCTGATGCTGCGGCACGGGTAAGGGTGCCAGCCAGCTTTCCCGCCGTCTGACGTACAGCTCGTAGCCCGGATTGATTGAACCTGGGGCCTCGTCAAAGGCTCCGAGGCGTATCTCGATCTCGCCCGCGCCGTTGAGCGCGAACATGCGGCTGCCGCATGAGGG
>CAZZVF010000338.1:0-3690 GCA_964657355.1 uncultured Buchnera sp. | reverse complement strand
CCTGGACCAGGTCGTGGTCGCCCACGCTCGCACCGCCCGTGGTGACCAGCATGTCGGCGCCTGCGGCACCGCTGGCCGCCGCCGCGATGGCGTCCGCGTCGTCACCGGCGATCGGCAGCAGCAGCGGTTCGCCACCGGCCGCCTGCACCATGGCGGCCAGCGCATGCGTGTTGGAGCTGACGATGCCACCCGGCCCGATCGGCTCGCCCGGCAATACGACCTCGTCGCCGGTCGCCAGCAGGGCAATTCTCGGACGGCGATATACCGACAACCACGCATGATTGGCGGCTGCCGCAAGCCCGATGTCGCGCGCGCCCAATACGGTCCCGGCGGCAAGCAGCAAGTCGCCGCGCGCAAAATCCTGGCCCATGCGGCGGATGTGCTGGCCCGCGACCGGTGTGGCGGTGGCCATCACCGTCTCGGCCTCGACCTCGGCATCCTCCTGCAGCAGCACGCAATCGGCGTTGCGCGGAATGACGCTGCCGGTGAACAGGCGCACGGCTTCGCCCCAGCGGATCTCGCCCTCGAACGGCCTGCCCGCCGGCGCATGGCCGACCACGCGCAGGCGGGCGCCCGGTGCCGCATCGGCCGCCCGCAGCGCATAGCCGTCCATCGCCGACACGTCCGCCGGCGGCTGCGTCAGCCGCGCCTCGATCGGCCTGGCCAGCACACGCCCCCAGGCATCCGACAGCGCCACCGTCTCCGCAGCGACCGGCGACAAGCCCTCAAGAATTCGGGCGCGCGCCTCTTCGACGCTCAGCATGGCAAACCCCGCATGCCCTATGCCTGCGCGAAGGCGCCGGACTTGCCGCCATCCTTGTGGACAACGCGGACCGCCTCGATGCGCATGCCTCGGTCCACCGCCTTGCACATGTCGTAGATGGTCAGCGCGGCGATGCTGACCGCCGTCAGCGCCTCCATCTCGACGCCGGTCTGGCCGGTGGTGCGCACCGTGGCGGAAATCTCCACGGCGTCGTCGCCCGGCTCCAGCTCCACCTTGACCGATGTCACCGGAAGCGGATGGCACAGCGGAATGAGGTCCGCGGTCTTCTTCGCCGCCATGATGCCGGCCAGCCGCGCGGTGCCCAGCACATCGCCCTTCTTCGCGGTGCCCGCCAGGATCGTCCGCAGCGTTGCCGCCTCCATGACGACACGTCCGCGCGCCGTGGCGGTCCGGTCGGTCACCGGCTTTGCCGTCACATCCACCATGACCGCGCACCCTTCGGCGTCGAAATGGGTCAGCCCGCTCAACGACTTTTGCCCAGCAGCGCACGCGTTGCCGCCTCGACGTCCGGCTGGCGCAGCAGGCTCTCGCCGACCAGCAGGCAATGCGCGCCCACCGCCGCCACCCGCTTCAGATCCTCATGGCTCCGTATGCCACTCTCGGTCACCAGAAATTTTCCCGGCGGCACGTGCGGCGCCAGTTCGATGGTGGTCGTGATATCGGTCTGCAGCGTCTTCAGGTTGCGGTTGTTGATGCCGATCATCGGTGTCTGCAGCCCCAGCGCACGATCGAGCTCGCGCCGGTCATGCACCTCGACCAGGACATCCAGATCGAGCGCGCGGGCGATGCCCTCGAGCTCGATCGCCTCGGCATCGGTCAGTGCCGCCATGATGAGCAGGATACAGTCGGCGCCGATCGCCCGGCTCTCATAGACCTGCCACGGCTCCAGAATGAAATCCTTGCGCAGCACGGGCAACGGCACGGCGGCGCGCACCTGCTGCATGTCCTGGATAGAACCCTGGAAATGCGGTCCGTCGGTCAGCACGGAGAGGCATGTGGCCCCACCGGCCTGGTAAGCTTTCGCGATCGCCGCCGGATCCATGTTCTCGCGGATCGCGCCGCCGGACGGCGAGCAGCGTTTGATCTCGGCGATCAAGCCGCTATTCCCCTCGATCAGCGAAGCCTTCAAAGCCTCGCCGAAGCCTCGGGGGCGATACTTCTTGAACTCCTGCTTGCTGCGCAGCGTAGCGAGCGGAATGGCACTTTGCCGGCGCGCCGTCTCCGCCCGCGTATCGGAGCAGATCCGGGTGAGTGCATCGGCGCCGGCAGGCTTGCGCTCCGTACCCGCGGCGGGTGGCCCTTCAGGAAGCGAGTCTGGCATCGTCACTCCGCGACCGCATCGGGCCCGATTTCGCGCAATTTGGTGTCGTTCGTCTCATCGCGCAGCGCATCAAGCACAGCCAGCGCTTCGCCGCTATCCAGCGCCCTTGCAGCACGCGCCACACCCTCCCGCAGATCGTGCACGGCGCCCGCCACGATCAGTGCCGCCGCGGCATTCAGCAGTACCGTGTCGCGATACGGCCCCCGGCCACCGTGCAGCAACGCGAGCAACGCGGCCGCGTTCTCCGCGGCGTCGCCGCCCCGGATCGCAGCGATCGGCGCGCCGGCAAGCCCCGCTTCTGCCGGCGTCACCGTGAAGCGTGCGACGTCGCGCCCGTTCCAGGCCGCGACCTGCGTCGGGCCTGCCAGGCTGAGCTCGTCGGTGCCGCTCTCCGCGCACCCGCCATGCACGATCCAGGCGGACTCGCTCCCCATCCGCCCGAGCGTCTCGGCGACGGGAACCAGCCAGCGTGCGTCGTACACGCCGGTCAGCTGCCGCTTCACGCGCGCCGGATTGGCCATTGGACCGAGCAGGTTGAACAGGGTGCGAAAGCCGAGTTGCGCGCGTACCGAAGCGGCGTGCCGCAGGGCAGGGTGGTGCAAAGGCGCGAACAGGAACACCAGCCCGACGCGCCCGAGGATCTCCGGCAGGCGGGCAATGTCGATGTCGATCCGCACGCCCAGCGCCTGCAGCACGTCCGCACCGCCCGCGCGCGACGAAAGCGCCCGGTTGCCGTGCTTGGCCACCGGCACGCCGCAGGCCGCGACCACGAAGGCGGTCGCCGTGGAGACGTTCAGCGTGGACAGCCCGTCCCCACCGGTGCCGCAGACATCGATCGTGCCGGGGGGCGCCTCGATCCGCGCCATGCGCGCCTGCATGGCCCGTAGTGCGCCTTCCATTTCGGCCACCGTCTCGCCGCGCAGGTGCAGGGCGGTCAGCAGCGACGCGATCTGAGCGTCGGTCGCCGCCCCGTCCATGATGACGGAAAAGGCGGCTTCGGCCTCGTGCTCGTCGAGCCGCACGCCGCCCGCAAGCCTGGCCAGGACCGGCTTCAGCCCAGGATCTTCGTCTAGCACCATCAGAGTTTCAGGCGGCCTTGGCCGGCTGGTTACGGCCGCGCGCCAGGGCGAGGAAGTTTGCCAGGATGTCGTGGCCATATTCGCTGGCGATGCTCTCCGGATGGAATTGCACGCCGAACACCGGGTAGGTGGCATGGCGCAGGCCCATGATCACGCCGTCCTCGGTATGCGCGGTGGCGACCAGTGCGGCCGGCAGCGTCTCCGGCTTCACCGTCAGGCTATGATAGCGCGTGGCGCCGAACGGGCTGGGCAGACCCTCGAACACATCGGTGCCGCCATGCAGCACCGGGCTGACCTTGCCGTGCATCGGCGCCGGCGCACGCACCACCTCGCCGCCGAACACCTGCCCGATCGCCTGATGGCCCAGGCATACGCCCAGGATTGGCACATGCCCGGCGGCCGCGCGAATGAGGTCGCAGCAGATCCCCGCCTGGTTCGGCGAGCACGGCCCGGGCGACAGCACGATCGCCTCGTACCCCCGCGCGATCGCCTCCTCGGCCGTGATC
>CAZZVF010000337.1:0-3693 GCA_964657355.1 uncultured Buchnera sp. | reverse complement strand
GCGCCGATGACCGCAAGGATGAGAGGAACGACCGTGAGCATTGCCGCGCCGGAAACGACCAGCGACACGGCCGAAATGCAGAACCGAACCCAGACGGAAGGCAAGAGCCGCTCGGCGAGCGGAACCACGATGGGCGGCCTGCCTGAGACCGCCGATGAGCCGCCTTTCCGGATCACCCGTGCGAGCCACTTCACGTTGAGGGTGCGCGACCTCGAGGCCAGCCGACGGTTCTACTGCGATGTCGTCGGCCTGGTCGTGAGCGACGCAGATGCCGACACGCTATACCTGCGCGGCGTCGAGGAGAGCGCGCATCACAGCCTCACCCTGAAACGTGCGGCAAGCCCGTCTTGCGAGCGCGTCGGGCTGCGGGTGCAGACCGAGGCGGATCTCGAACGGGCCGCCGCGTGGTTCAGTGATCGTGGCTTGCCCGCGGCCTATGTCAGTCGCCCCTATCAGGGTGCCACCCTGCACGTCGCCGATCCGGCCGGAATACCGCTCGAGCTCTGCGCGAGCATGGACCAGCAGCCGCGCAGGCTGGCGGACCTGGCACAGCATCGCGGCGGCGCCGCCCTGCGGCTCGACCACTATCAAATATCGGTGCCCGATACCGCCACCGATGTCGCCTTCTACGCGGAACTGGGCTTCCGCGTCTCCGACTACATCCAGGACGACGCCACAGGCGACCTCATCGCGACCTTTCTGCACCGCAAGAGCAACCCGCACGACTTGGTGCTGACGCGTCGTGGCGGCCCGCTGTTTCATCATGTCGGTTACATCGTCGCCGAGCTGTCGCACATCTTCCAGGCCTGCGACAGCGCAGGCGCCCTCGGCATGGGCGAGGCGGTCGAGCGTGGACCAGGCCGGCACGGCCTCGCCCACGCGCTCTTCGTCTACCTGCGCGACCCGGACGGCCACCGCATCGAGCTGCTGCTGCCGCCGATCCAGAGCGGCGATACCGACGTCGCGCCGACGCGATGGAGTGCCTCGAACGGTTTCGCCGCGATCGCATGGGGCCTGCCTGCGCAGCGTAGCTGGTTCGAGGAGGCCACGCTGTTCGAGGGTGTTCCGGTGACCAGGCCACCCACAATCAGGACGCCGGCGACCCTCGAGGACTATCTCGCAAGGCGGACGCCGACGGCAGCCGCGTCGTGAGCCGCCTCACTCTGACGTTCGACAATGGTCCGTGGGAGGGCGCCACGGACGACATTCTCGACCTGCTCGGCCGGCGAGGCCTCAAGGCGACCTTCTTCGTCGTCGGCAACCGCCTCGCCGACCCCATCCTGCGGCGCCGCGCCGAGCGCGCCCACGCCGAAGGGCATTGGATCGGCAACCATACGTTCTCGCACCGTCAACCGCTCGGGCTCTACGGGGACGGTGCCGATGCCGTCGACGAGATCCGCCTTGCGGAGGAAGCGCTCGGTACCCTCGCCCATCCGGACCGCTGGTTCAGGCCGCCAGGCAAGGGCCGGCTCGGCTCGCATCTGCTGAACGGACCAGCCGCCGCCTACCTGCAGGCCCAGCGCTACACCACGGTCACCTGGAACAACGTGCCACGCGACTGGGAGGATACCGAGGGTGCCTGGACGGGCCGGGCGCTCACCACGCTGGCGACCCAGGACTGGAGCGTGCTGGTCGTCCATGACCACCATCTCGCGCGCATGCCCGGCACACTGGAACGCTTCCTGGATGAAGCTGGCGAAGCCGGGGCTGCCTTCGTGCAGGACTATCCCGCCGACTGCACACCGATGATGCGCGGCGTCCCCGCACCCGCGCTCCGCGATTTCGTGACACGAACATCCCCCGCTTTCACGGCCGCCAGCACTGCCCCCGCCGCCAAGACCGACTAGGAGCCCGCCATGTCCGAGATACCGATCAGTTCACGCGTGAGCCCTGCGCTGGCCTCCGCGCCGGCCGCGCAGCGCCACTACAACGCGGCCGCAATGTGGTTTCACTGGATCACAGCCGGCCTGATGGCGCTGATCCTGCCGATTGCCTGGGTGATGACCAGCATGGCCGAGAATAACCCGAAATCGGGCTTCTTCTTTATGCTGCACAAGTCGATCGGACTGACCATCCTGGTCATCGTTATCGGCCGCCTAGCTTGGCGCGCAAGCCACCCTGCCCCCCCGCTCGAGGACCGGACCAGCCCCGCGATCGCGTTGCTCGCCCGCGTCAACCACTGGATCCTCTATGCGATCCTGATGATCATGCCGATCAGCGGATACCTGCTGAGTGCGACCGGCAAATACCCGACCACCTGGTTCAACCTGTTCACGGTCCCCGCGATCGGCCCGTCGCCCCAGCTGCATGACGCCGCAACCGGGGTCCACGTGATCGGCCAGTGGTTCGTCTACGGCTTCGTGGTGCTGCATCTGCTCGGTGTCGCCTATCACGTCGTGGTCGCGCGCGACGGCATACTGAACAGGATACTTCCGGCCCAACGTGTGACGTGAAAGCAGCCGTTCAGGTCGCCTTGGTTTTTCAGCTGGAGCGCGCGGCCGCTCGGTAGCGCTGCAGCACGTGATGCGCCGCAAGAACCTCGGTACCAGCAAGGCCTGTTGAGCAAAACAGACTGATATCGCCGTGTGCCGGCGCACTAGCAGTCGTGCCCGCGACGAGCGTGCTGAGCGGTTGCAACCGAGCCCAGACGGGCTCGGCGCTGAGGAAGTTCAACTCGGGTGAGTCCGCCAGCTGCTCGATCGAATCGGAGGCAATCAGACTAACGCGGGACGCTATATCGATGGGCAGTTCATGCGAGCTCCGCGTCTTCGGGCCGACTGAATTTACGTGCGCGCCGTGCGCAAGCCACGCCGTCTCCAGCACCGGCGTGGTCGAGCGCGTTGCACACAGTACGATCTCAGCACCTTCAACAGCCTCCCGGGCTGTTTCCACAGCGCGCACCTTAAGTTTCAGCTCGGCCGTCAGTTCAGCTGCAAACTGTCTTCTACCGTTTTCCGCCCGACTATAGACGCGAACTTCGGAGAAGGTCCTGCAGGCGGACGCTGCGAGCAGCTGGGTCCGGGCTTGCCGGCCGGTGCCAATGACGGCACATGTCCCCGCGTCAGGGCGGCTCATGTGCTGGACTGCGACACCGCCAATCGCGCCCGTACGCCATTCGCCAAGCGACTTGCCAAGCACCAGTCCGGACAACGCGCCACTTTCGCTATCCCAGACCCCGACGATCTGCGTGTCCTCTACATCCGCGTGAGTCTTGAAATTGTGGTAGGCCCGAAAACCGGCCAAAGCGCGGTCCTGATTATGCAGACCGCCAATCGTGAACACCAAGCTGCCGAACGGATGGAAGGCGACATTATGACGCGCCGGCGTCACTGCGGTTTTTGCTGCCTGAGCATGCAGAAACTCGGTCATGAGAGGAATTAACTCAGACATATTGAGTAGCGAGCCAAGATCATTGTCGGTTAATATCAAGATCGGCAATTGCATGCCTCCAGAAAGCTGGCGTTGCGGCAGTTCACGCGATTGAGCTAGCGCAGTCCTGGTTTGCGAGTGAAGCTCTGCAGGCCGTGCATCTCGTGGGCTGCTGTTTTGAGACCTAGCGCCCCAAAAGCCATGGGGACTGACAACTAGCAGGCTGCTGAAAGAGCGTGGTCTGGGTGGGCGCGGTTGGTTGGCTAAGCAGCAAATCGTCAGATTTCGAGCTATATCTGCTGTTTTGCGGGCTTCGGAGGACTG
>CAZZVF010000336.1:0-3713 GCA_964657355.1 uncultured Buchnera sp. | reverse complement strand
ATCCAGGAGGGCAACATCGGGTTGATGAAGGCGGTGGACAAGTTCGAGTATCGCCGCGGCTATAAATTCTCCACCTACGCCACCTGGTGGATCCGCCAGGCGATCACCCGCAGCATCGCCGACCAGGCGCGGACGATCCGTATTCCGGTCCACATGATCGAGACGATCAACAAGCTGGTCCGTACCAGCCGGCAGATGCTGCACGAAATCGGCCGCGAACCCGCCCCGGAAGAGCTCGCCGAAAAGCTCGGCATGCCGCTCGAAAAAGTGCGAAAAGTCCTCAAGATCGCCAAGGAGCCGATTAGCCTGGAGACGCCGATCGGCGACGAGGAAGACAGCCATCTCGGCGACTTCATCGAGGACAAGGCGGCGGTGATCCCGCTCGACGCCGCGATCCAAGCCAATCTGCGCGAGGCGACCACGCGCGTGCTGAGCAGCCTGACGCCGCGCGAGGAGCGCGTGCTGCGCATGCGCTTCGGCATCGGCATGAACACCGATCACACGCTGGAAGAGGTCGGCCAGCAGTTCAACGTGACGCGCGAGCGCATCCGGCAGATCGAGGCGAAGGCGCTGCGGAAGCTGAAACATCCGAGCCGCAGCCGCAAGCTGCGCAGCTTCCTGGACGATTAAGGGCGCTTCCGGAGTGCGGTGGGACTACGGGCGATGACTGTGTTCAGGCGGCGGCCCGATGCGGCGCAGTTCGTGCCGGAGGTAACGACGAACACCCGGGCCCGCGTCACCGTCACCTTCCTGCGGCAGGACCGTCCGTCGGAAGGGCCGGTTCCGACGCTGCCGCAGGACGCCAGCCTGGTAAGGCTCGGCAATCCCAGCGTTGCGTTCTACCGGTATCTCTACGCCACGGTGGGCGCACCGTATATCTGGTGGCTGCGTCGGACGCTGCCCGACGCGGAGCTTGCCGGGATCATCCAGGCAGCAGGTGTTTCTATCCACGTGCTCTACCGCGAGAACGAGCCGCACGGCTTCTTCGAGCTCGATGCGCGTGGCCTGGACACGGTCAATCTTAGCTATTTCGGCCTGATGCCGCAATCGGTCGGGAAGGGGCTCGGCACGCCGTTCCTGCGCGCGGCGTTGTCGGCCGCCTGGGCACATGGTCCGCGCTCGGTGACGGTTAACACATGCACGGCCGACAACGCGCGGGCGCTCCCGACCTATCTGGCCTGCGGCTTCCACATCGTCAGAACTTCGGACGAGATATGGGACGTGCCGGACCGGCTAGGGCTCACCGTGCCGGACCGCCTACGTTGAGGCAGCAGAAGCCGCGCCACGAGGGGCAACCTCCAAGCCGCTACTTGAGGGGAACGCTCAGGCCGAGGCCGGCGGCTGGCTGCTTGCGGGCGTCGAGCGTCTGGCTCTGGCTGGACGCGTAGGAATACCCGTCACCCTGGAACAAGCCCTTGGTCGAGAGCAGCTTTGGGCCGATGCCCGGCTCGGGAGCGGCCGTCGTATCCGGTGCGATGGCGTCGACGTCGGGCGTCGGCGCGGCCTCGAACATGGCGTCCTTCACGCGCGGCTTCGGCGCTGGCGTAGTTTCGTACGAGTTGATCGTCGCGATCGGGGCGACATCCGATTCAACGTTCATCGCCGTCTTCCGCGATCCGGCAATGCGCTCAGGTGCCGCAGCACAGAGAACGACGACGGATCCGGTACAGGCGCCCCAGACCAGAGCCTTCAACGCCGCACTCGGAAGTGGAACGAATGACCGGCCGGAAGGGGAGAAGCTGCGCGCTGCGACGGACCTTGGCATAGCCAGACTGTGCGGTGTCGGTCCTCTAGGATCAACTTATTTCGAAAAATTTGATGTGTGTTACAGGCAACCGGCAGCGCTGTGGTCCCCGGGGTTTCGGCGCTGGGGTCACACCGGGCGAGGATCGTTCAACCGGGGAAGACGGTGCCCTCGAGCGCGTCCAGCGCCAGGATGCCAGGCAGGATCTTGCCTTCCATCCACTCCAGGAATGCCCCGCCCGCGGTCGAGACGTAGCTGATCTGGTCGATTACGCCGGCATGCTTGAGCGCCGCGACCGTGTCGCCGCCGCCGGCCACCGAGCGCAGCTGGCCGGCTTTGGTCTGCGCTGCCACTTCATGGGCGAGGGCGTTGGTTGCCGCATCGAACGGGGGCAGTTCGAACGCGCCGAGCGGACCGTTCCACACCAATGTGCGTAAAGCGGGCAGGCGGCTCTTCAGCAACGCCACGGTAGCAGGCCCGACATCGAGGATCATCGCGTTGGATGGCACCGCGCCGATCGCCACCGTCCGGGTCGGCGGGTCCTCGCGGAATTCGGTCGCGGTGACCGCATCGACCGGCAGCAGGATCTCGCAGCCTCCCGCTTCGGCGCGGGCCATGATGTCGCGCGCCGTCTGGTGCATGTCGGGCTCCTGCAGCGACGCGCCGACATCGACGCCGCGTGCCGCCAGGAACGTGTTCGCCATGGCACCGCCGATGATCAGCACGTCGACCTTGCCCGACAGATTGCCCAGCAGTTCCAGCTTGGTGGAAATCTTCGCGCCGCCGACAACGGCGCCGACCGGCCGTTCGGGATCGTCCAAAGCGGCCGTCAGCGCCTCGATCTCGCGCTGCATCAGCCGTCCGGCATGGCTCGGCAGATGGCGCGCGACGCCCTCGGTGCTGGCATGGGCGCGGTGTGCCGACGAGAACGCGTCGTTGACGTAGATGTCCGCCAGCGCCGCGAGCTGCCTGGCCATGTCAGGGTCGTTCTGCTCCTCGCCGGGGTGGAAGCGGGTGTTTTCCAGCACCAGCACCTGGCCGGGCTCGAGCCGCCCGATTGCGTCCTCCGCGACCGGGCCGAGCGTCTCGTCGGCGAAGAACACGTCCAGCCCCAGCACGTCGCGCAGCGCCGCACTGACCGGGCGCAGCGACATCTCCGGCACGCGCCGGCCGCGCGGGCGGTCGAAATGGCTGACCACGATGACCTTCGCTCCGTTGGCGGCCAGTTCGCGTATGGTGGGCGAGGCGCGCTCGATGCGCGACAGGTCGGTGATGCGCCCGTCCCGCATCGGCACGTTGAAGTCGACCCGGAGCAGCACGCGCTTGCCCCGAACATCAACCCCGTCGAGGCTGCGAAACCGGGCCATCGTCAGATCGATCCGAACAAGGCGGCGGTGTCGGCCATGCGGGTCGAAAAGCCCCATTCGTTGTCGTACCAGCCGACCACCCGGATCAGCGCCCCGTCATCGACCGAGGCGGTCTGCGTCGCGTCGTAGGTGCAGGAGGCGGACTGGCCGATGAAGTCGGTGCTGACCAGCTTTTCGGTGTTGTAGTCGAGGATCCCCTTCATCGGGCCGGAGGAGGCGGCGCGGAACGCGTCGTTCACCTCGGCGATGGTCGGATTGCGGGCCAGGTTTACGTCGAGCGAAACCATCGACACGTTCGGCGTCGGCACCCGGATCGACGTTCCGTCGAGCTTGCCCGCGAGGTCCGGCAGCACCAGGCCGAGCGCCTTGGCGGCTCCCGTCGAGGTCGGGATCATCGAGAGGGCCGCGGCGCGCGCCCGGTGCAGGTCCTTGTGCAGCGTGTCCACCGTGCGCTGGTCGCCGGTGTAGCTGTGAATGGTCACCATGTAGCCGCGCACGATCCCGAATTGATCGTGCAATACTTTCGCCATCGGTGCGAGGCAGTTCGTGGTGCAGGACGCGTTGCTGATCACGGTCATGCCGGGCTTCAGCGTATCCTGGTT
>CAZZVF010000335.1:0-3715 GCA_964657355.1 uncultured Buchnera sp. | reverse complement strand
GGCATCGGAGCCGACGGCAAGGATGTCGGTGAAGGTGAAGGTGGCGCCCGGTTCGGCGTCCAGCTTCTCGACTTTCAGGATCGTGTCAGGCATGACGCGATACTGTTTTCCGCCTGTGCGGATGACAGCAAACATACAAAGCTCCATCTGTGAGCGCTGTTGCGCGCCCAATTCTTATGGTGAGGGTGTCTGCGCACCCAAAACCACGCAACAGGTCGCCCTGGCGCGGTCGGGCTTTCTAGTGTCGCCCCACCACCCCTGTCAACCATCGGCACACGCCGCGACGCAGGACGGTTGCACCCCCCGCCCCCGCCCCCTATAAGGCGCGCCGCCGCACTCACGGAGAGGTGCCAGAGCGGCCGATCGGGGCGGTCTCGAAAACCGTTGTGCGTGCAAGCGTACCGTGGGTTCGAATCCCACCCTCTCCGCCAACTTTGAATGTGTCCGGCAGGGCACAGTTGCACATTGCGCATCCGTCTGGGTGCAACTGGCCGACTTACAGTGGTGACGCTGCAGCCTGTTCGAGAGGACGCGGGTGCGTTTGGATATCGAGCGCCTGCCGGATGACGGTGCGTAGAGCATCGGGGGTGAAGGGTTTCGCAAGATGACAATCCATGCCTGCGTCTTGGCACTGCGAGATCTGTTCGGTAAAGGCTTGCGCGGTCAGGGCTACGACTGGAACCCGCCTCTGCTTGCCTTCGAGCAGGCGGATCCGGCGGGTTGCTTCCAAGCCGTCCATCTCCGGCATGCGTACGTCCATCAGGATGACGTCGAACTCCATTTTCGCGGCGAGATCCACGGCTTGCGCGCCGCTTGCTGCGCAGGTGACGCTGTGTCCGCTCCTTCGCAAGAAGGCAGAGGCGATATCGCGGTTCATCTGGACGTCGTCCACTACGAGCAGGTTCAAATTCCGGTCTGACGGCGCATCTAGTATGTCCAGCGCATGCGGTGGTTCGGCTGCCGGACCAGCAACCGCGTTTCGTGGCAGTTCCAACCAGAAGATACTGCCGCCGCCCATGTTGTTGCTGTGGCCGATAGTTCCACCCATCAACGTTGCGATCCTGCTCGAGAGAGCAAGGCCCAGCCCTGCACCCTCCACATTGGAGCTGGCTTCGACGTCAAGTCGGTCGAAGTCCTGATACAGCCGCTCCCGCTGATCATGGGCAATACCCCGGCCGGTATCCGCCACATCGATCCGGAGGGTGGAACCGTCGGCACCATATCTCAAGTGTAGCGCGACACTGCCACGCGCGGTGAACTTGATCGCATTACCAAGTAAATTCAGCAGCACCTGCTTCAGCCGTGTAGGATCGAGTACGATCTTGCCGTCAAATTCCGCGGGCTGGAAAAGTCCCAGCGTCAAAAACTTCGCTTCGGCTAACGGACGGACCGACTCGATGCATGAAGCTGCGATCGCGGCAGCGTCGGTCTGCACGGCTCGCAAAGTCACTTGACCGGACTCGATCTGGGAGAGGTCGAGAATTGAAGTAATCATTTCAAGCAGGTGTCGGCCCGACGCCAACATGGCATCTACTCGCGCCTCCTGCGTATGGTTCAGGCCACCTTCGAGTTTGAGAAGGTGTGCGTAGCCGATGATGCCGTTCAACGGGGTTCGCAACTCGTGGCTCATACCCGAAAGGAACCGCGATTTTGCACTATTGGCCTGTTCGGCCTGGTCGCGCGCCTTGGCAAGCCGCCTGGTCAGACGATCGAGATGTGCATTGAGCGCCTCCACGACCAGCAGATTGGCAGCACCGAGGTCCGTCTCTGCCCGCGACGCTGCGAGTGCCGCCCTGGCTTCCGACAGATCGGCGCGCGCTCGCCGAGCCACTTCCGCACCTATCGCGTTTCCTAACTCGAGAGCCAGGGCCTGATCGGCATCGGTCCAGGAGGCCGATTTGCCATGCGCGGTCTGCCTCCAGGCAGCGAACGAACTCCGCGGGGTCAATCGCCCGGTGACCGGATCGATGTCACCCTTGGAATGGGGGTTTCCGCCCCAGGTGACCAGTCGCGACAACTCCGGCCTGAACCAGATTATTGCATCGTCGGTATCGGCGACCAACGGCAACAGCAGCGCACCGCTGCCTGCGCGCGCGCAATCCGCTAGATCGATGTGGCGCAAGCTGAGATCGTCCAGGGCGATGATATCGGCCTGGGTGATTGGACGCGGTACAACGGCCGGCCGGTTGAGCTGCGGGTGCAGCGTCTCGAACACGCGTTCGACCGTGTCCAAAGGCGGCGTGTCTCCGAGCCGGATAAGGGTGCCGGAAACCCGCAAAGCGACACCGGAGGCGTTGACGAGCTGCAGCAGGGCGTCTTCGGCCGAGGCCAGCGCATCAGCCAACGGCACCGACGTGTTGAGGACCTTGACCAAAGCATGCAGCGTCGCGGCACGGTCGGCCCGCTGCGAAAGAAGCAGGCTGCGGCCCAGGCTTGCGAGGAGTTGTGAAACTATCTCGCCGATAATGTCTGCGGCCGAGCGGAGGATAGGCCCGGCGATGCGTGGTGCGGTATGGTGACAGATCAGCACACCCCAAAGCTCTTCGCCCCGGACGAGCGCGATCGACAGGCTGGCCGCGGTTCCCATGTTGCGCATGTATTCGCGATGAATGGGTGACACGCTGCGCAGAACGCTATGAGTAAGATCGAGCGGCCGGCCGTCGTCCAGCCCCTCGTCGACGAGAATGGGAACAGGCTCGTAGGCAGAATTTGCAATGGCGCCGATTCTTTGTTTCAGCAGTTGCACCCGGGCCTGGGCCGGAATGTCGGTTTTCGGATAGTGATTGCCGAGGTAGGGCTGTAGTCCTGCCGCATGTTCCTCAGCGAGGACTTCGCCATGCCCATCACGCCCGAAGCGGTAGCAGAGGACCCGGTCGTAGCCGGTGATCGTCTGCAGGCCGACGACCACGCGTTCGCAAAGCTCCTGCTCGGTGCGGGCGTATCGGAAGGTCTCGACAGCCAGCTTGACACTGGCGAAGGTCGGGTGCTGCGCGTGCTCGTATCTTTGGGGCTCGATCTCGACGCAGACATGCACGCCGGATCGGTGTGCTCGCAAATCGAGCATGCGGCTATTCGGCGCAGGCATTTGATGCGCAGTTTCGAAGGTCGCGCGGTTGCCTGCTCCCAATTCGCGGAGCGCATTGCAGAAGGCTGCGCCGACAACGCTTTCGAGGGGACATCCAAGCACCGATGCCGCCGGCAGCCCGATGATGTCGGCAAGATTGGCGCTGGCATGGCTGATGCGGCCGCTATCGGTCAAAGCTGCCAGAATGGCGCCATGGGGCTGGATCGCGCCGGGGATGTGGATTTGCTCGCTGGCACAATCCGCCGGATCGAGTCCGGCCGGCGGCGTCGAGCAATTGGCCTGCAAGAGCGCGCGCGGGACGTGTCCGGCGGTGTCGGGTGACAAGCTCATTGGCGCATGTCGTGGCGGGCGCGGGGGAGATCCTGCGGCACGAGACGACGTTCAGGCGTCTCGCGGACAAGGGATGTGCGTATATCCGCCATGGATGAATAGAATGAAGATCCGGCGCAGGGTAGTGATGCCATAAGGGTTCCGCCGTGACCACAAAACTGCGCACGTTGTGGTCGGGATCATAGTGGAAGATCAGCTAACAAGTTCTTACTGGGCGTTCGCAGACACGCGGCGGCGGGCATTGCAGCGGCTTTCTGGGCACCGGAGTGCAGCAGGGTTGTGGCAGAGAAAAACGCGGTG
>CAZZVF010000334.1:0-3743 GCA_964657355.1 uncultured Buchnera sp. | reverse complement strand
CGTCGTCCCGCCCGGCGGCTACCTGGTCGTCGACACCGCCTTCGACCTCGGCCCGAGCGACTCCGCCCGGCTGCTGACGGCCGACGGGTCCTCCCTCGACGCCTACACGTGGACCTCCGCGGCGCCGGTCACCTACGCCCGGTGCGCCGACGGCACCGGGGTCTTCACGGCCGTGGCGACGAGCACCCGGGGCGCCGCCAACGCCTGCGCCGCGGCTCCGGCGGTCGCCGCCTGGCCCGGCGGGACCACGCCGACGACGGTCGACCCGGCCGGCGCGCTGGGAGGCAACGTCAGCGGCCTCGCCTACGAGGCGACCGGCAACCCGGGAACCCTCTGGGCCGTCCGCAACGCGCCGAGCGTGCTCTACAAGCTGATCAGGACCGGGAACCAGTGGGCGTCGGCGCCCGGCGACTGGGCGACCGGCCGGACCCTCACGTTCCCGGGCGGCGGCGGCGGTCTCCATCACGGCCGAGAATTGCGGCACGCCGACACCGGCGACAACGCGCGTGGTGCAGATGCTGCCTGGGCCGATGCCGATCTTTACCGCGTCGGCACCGGCACCGATGAGGGCGAGTGCTCCTTCCGGCGTGGCGATGTTGCCGCCGATCACCTGCACGGAATTCGACATGCGCTTGATGCGATCGACCTGTGCCAGCACGCCTGCGGAATGGCCGTGTGCGGTGTCGACCACCAGCACGTCGACGCCCGCTTCGATGAGCGCTTTGGCGCGCGCGTGGCCGTCCTCGCCGACGCCAGTGGCGGCCGCCACGCGCAGGCGCCCGAGTTCGTCCTTGTTGGCGAGCGGATGGGCCTGCGCCTTGTCCATGTCCTTTACGGTGACGAGGCCGACGCAGCGGAAATCTTCATCGACCACTAACAGTTTCTCGATACGGTGGCTGTGAAGGAGGCGGCGGGCTTCATCGGGGCCAGGATTGCCGGTGACGGTGACGAGGCGTTCGCGGGTCATCAGTTCGCGGACCGGGATGGTCGGGTCGGTGGCGAAGCGTACGTCGCGGTTGGTCAGGATGCCAACCAGCCGGCCGTCATGTTCGACGACGGGAATGCCGCTGATGCGCCAGGTGGCCATGAGCGTGCGTGCGTCGGCGAGGGTCTGTTCCGGCCGGATGGTGACGGGGTTCACCACCATGCCGGATTCGAATTTTTTGACGGAGCGGACCTGGGCGACCTGTTCCTCGATGGTGAGGTTCTTGTGGATGACGCCGATGCCGCCCTGCTGCGCCATTGCGATGGCCATGGGGCCTTCGGTGACGGTGTCCATGGCGGCGGTGAGAAGGGGAATATTGAGGCCGATGGTGCGTGTCAGCCTGGTGCGGGTGTCCGTGGCGCCTGGCAGGACTTCCGAATAGCCTGGTACGACCAAGACGTCGTCGAAGGCGAGCGCCTCTTCGATGCGGCGTGCGTCTACGGAAGGCACCGCATGGACGGAGGGCGCCACGTGTAGAGAGGTCGCTGAATTATCGAGGGCCATGGCCTTGCCTTGCGCTGCCTTGGCGCGGCCATGTAGCGCGCGGTGGATGTTTCGGCAAGGAAAGCGGTGGGCATGGCTGCTGGGACGAAATTCGGAATGGTGCCGCGGTCGCGCAGCACCGGGCGGGTGTATGTCGGCATCGGCGGGTGGGATTTCGCACCGTGGCGGGGACGCTTCTTCCCCGATGGGCTGCCGCATGCCCGGGAGCTGGAATACGCCAGCCGCCAGCTGAGTTCGATCGAGATCAACGGCACGTTCTACCGGACGCAAACGCCGGCCCAGTTTGCCGAATGGCACGATGCGGTGCCTGAGGATTTCGTGTTTGCGGTCAAGGCGCACCGGGCCGCGACGGCCGGGCGCGATCCGGCCAAGGCCGCCGATGGCGTGGCGCGGTTCCTCGAATCCGGCCTGGACCGGCTGGGCGGGAAGTTGGGTCCGCTGCTTTGGCAGTTCACCAACCGGCGCTTCGACGCGCATGAGATGGAGGCTTTCCTCGCGGGTTTGCCGGTCTCACTAGGCGCCTTGCCCCTGCGCCATGCGATCGAGGCGCGGCATGAGAGTTTTGCCGGTCCCGACTGGGTGGCGTTGCTGCGGCAATACGGCGTGGCGCAGGTGATCGTGGATAGCGACAAGCAAAGGCTGGCCGGGGATCTCACTGCCGACTTCGTCTATGCGCGGCTGCAGCGAAATGCGTCGAGGGAGCGGGACGGTTATCCGCCGGAGGCGCTGGATGCCTGGGCGAAGCGTGCCCGGGCGTGGCGTTCGGGCGAGGCGGTTGGCGATCTGCCGCTTGCCGGCGCGCCAGGGCAATTGGGCGTGGCCCGCGATTGCTTTGTCTATTTCATCAGCGGCGACAAGGAACGCGCCCCCGACGCCGCCCGGGCATTTATCGGGCGGCTTGCCGCTTCAGGCTAGTTCGGAGCCGGAGTCGATGCTTTGCGACACTGGCGTCCGGGCCACGAGGCTTTCGATGATCCGGCTGGCGGTCTCGATCTCCTCCTGAAGCCCCGCGCGGGCGACGAGGCGGCGAGCGAGGGCGGGGCTGGCTGCCTCCGCGATCGCCCAGGCACTGCCGAACCAGGGAGCAGCGATCAGGTCCTGCAGGGTTCCGACGGGCAGGATGAGCAATTCGGCGGCCTGATGAAGGCTGCTGCCAATGCCCTCCCAGGCTTCGTGAAGCAACCGGCGTGACGCAGCCCGGCGGACGCAATCCGGCGCGGGCTCGAGTGCGTCGTCGATCATGCGGTCCTGTTCGATGATACGGCGGGCCATGGTGTCCGCCATGCCGCCCCTGGCGCGGCCGACCGTGCGGCCGGAGACTGTGACGCAGACCTCCGGGGCGTGACGAATGCGGCCGTCCATCCGGCGGATGGCCTGTATCAAAGCGCGATCCTCACCGAGACAGACCGCCGGGACGCCGCCGGCACGAACGAAGAGTTCACGTTTGACTGCGATACTGGCCCCGGAGTGCTCGGTATGGCGTGGCCATGGATCGGCGGGATCGGGGTCGAGCAGGTCGTGAATGCGGTCGAGGAGGGTGGCGTAGGAGCATTCGATGGCGTCGTCGCGGTGCAGGTGTTCGGGGATCAGGAGGGCGTCGAGCGGGTCGATGATGGCGCGGCCGCAGACGGCATCGGCACCGGCGTCGAGCGCTGCGAGGTTGGCTTCCAGCCAGTCGGGCGCGACACGGCCGTCGGCGTCGGTGGTGAGCAGGATGCCGTCGGGTGCGGCGAGATCCGCGGCGTGCTGCATGGCGAGCCGTCTCGCGTGGCCTGCGGTGGCATGTCGGGAGGGAAATTGGTGCTCGATGACGTGGAGTTCGCATGGCAGGCGGGGCGCCAGGGCGCGCGCGATTGCAGCGGTATCATCGGTGCTGTTGTTGACGAGGAGAACGATGGCGAGGCTTGCTGCCTGGTCGGCAGATCCTTGTTGAAGTGCCAGCGCGCGAAGGCAGTCACCGACGAATTCGGCTTCGTTTCTGACCGGGACGCCTACGACGATGTGGTGTGGCACGGTCGTTCCCCGCCAATATTGATGCGGGGGCATGAACATGGAAAAGGTCGGGCAGTTTCAGCCACTTTGATCACGTGATCGCCAAATGTCCTGGCGATCGGCTGCGGGCGCTATGCGCGTAGGATAGCGGAAGCTAAGCTCTGCGGGTGAACATTCTCGCTCCTCCCGCCGCACGTCTTGCCGTGGAAGTGGTGCACGATCTGGTCTGCCCATGGTGTTACCTCGGCACGCGGCGGCTGGC
>CAZZVF010000333.1:0-3767 GCA_964657355.1 uncultured Buchnera sp. | reverse complement strand
GTGGCGGCTTGTTCTCCTGCAGGATCTTCGTCTCGATCGGCGGCCTGAGCTTCTCGACGATGTTCCGGCCGAGGCCGTTCACCAGCGCGTAGATCAGCAAGAGGTGGAACACCACGACCGCGGCAAAGCCGACCACCTGGCGCAAAGGATTTCGTTGTTGCTCGGCGTAGTTCATGGCGCCCAACCCCTCATGCGTCTTGTTCTTTCATGCGCTCTCATGCTCCAGACAGAAAAAACCGGACGCCGGCGCACTCCCGTCAGGAGCCGCCGGCGGGTGGTCGCGCCATCGTGCGAAGCCGCAAGCCGACCCGCAAACGCGGAAATAATCAAGCGATGTTCCGCGCGCGCGGCGGGCAACACAGCGAAATAGCGCCAACGTGACCAACATTTGGGACGATCCGCACGCCCGGCCCTGCACAACGATTGATCATGTTCACGCGTATGCATCCACATCCTGCAGTGCCATGCAAGCCGGATGCCGGATGTTAGTACAGTAGTGTGTCAACGGGCGATTCCTGCGCGAACGAAACGCCCGGATATGTGATCACTTTCGATCGCACAAGGCCGCGAAGTCAAAATCCAGACTCTGCCCCTCCGAGCGGAACGCCTGCTGGAAGATGACTTTCACGACGTTCGCGCCGCGGACGGTGGCAAAGAACCGGTATGGTCCGCGGTACTTCTTCGTCGAATCCTGATAGTTGATCTTGCCGCAGATGATCCGTCCCCCGCCGGGGTCGGGTCGTATGAAATCGAAAATCCACACAGCGGTTTCGGGCTTCACCAGCTGAGCGGCGGCTTTGTCCTCGACCTTGTCCTGCAGGTCCTGCGAGACAGCGGACAACTCTGCGGATCGCGCCGCCTGCCCCGTTTGCGCCACCATCACGGCCACCAGTGCCGCAGAAAATCGAACTATCCGCATTGATCCAGTTCCAGGGGCCTGTCCGGGCTTCAGGTAGCGCGAGTCGCCGCCGGAGGAAAACACCGGGCGACATCCCGCGGGTTCGGCATCTTGTGCATGACCCCGGGACGCGCCAAATCAACAAGAATGGACGACCGCTCGCCACGCGTGATCCTCGACATGACGCCGGACGGCGATTTCCGGGCCGCGCCCCGCTTTAGCGGAAAACCGGTATCCAGTTGGCCGCTCAAACTCGGCCTTGGCGCCGCCGTGGTCTCCGCCGGCGCGGTCGCCCTCGTCGCCGCAGCACTGTTCCTGTGGCTCGCGTCCGTCCTGATCCCGATCGCCATCGTGGCCGGCCTGGTCGCCTACATTGCCTTCCGCATCCAGGTATTCCGCGCCGTCAGGCGCCACCGGACGGCGGCCGGCCGCACCGTCTACCGCAGCTAGAGCATCATCCGACCAGACGGGATCACCCGTCGGATAAAGATGCTCGCTAGAACAAAGAGCTAGAGCATTTTCCGGCAGGCATCCTGATCCAATAAGGTCGGAAAATGCTCTAGCGCACGCTTGCGCCGGGAGGTGTCCGCAAGGCGCCCGCCGACACGAACGGATGCTGGGTTTAATTCACATCGGCACGTTCATGCGGCCTTGTGGCGAATGGCCGGCAAGGCGGTCTCGTTTGCGAGCAGGCGTTCCGCAATCAGCGTGAAGGAGCGCCGGCGTGCCTCCGGATCGTGCGTCGCGGTGACCAGAGCCACCTCGTCGGCGCCGAGGCTGCCGGCAACTGCCCGCAGCCTGCTCTCGACCACCTCGACGGTGCCGAACACGCTACGCCCGCGGACCGCCAAATTGCGTGCCCGCTCGGCATCGCTGAAAGGATAGGCAAGTGCCTCCTCGGGCGAGGGCAGGGCGACATACCGGCCACGTTCGCGTTCGGCGCGCCAGGCTTCGCGCGACGAGAACAGACGCTCCGCCTCGTCTTGCGTGTCGGCGGCGAGGGCGAACACCGCAATGGCACTGTATGGAACCGGGTGGCGCTCGCTCGAGCGATAGGTCGAGCGATACAGGTCCAATGCTTCGGCGGCGCCCTGTCCTTCGCTGAAAAAATAGGCAAAACAGTACGGCAGGCCGAAATGAGCCGCCACCTGCGCGCCGTAATCGGAGCTGCCGAGTATCCACACCTCCGGCGTGAACGGGCCGAATGGCTGGGCCGCGACGCCGGTGAACGGATGGTTTTCGGCGAGCTTCGTGTTGCCGGCCCATGCCATGACGTCGCGCACCTGCGCCGGGAAGTAGTTGGCCGCATCGGCGGCATTCGGGTTCAAGGCAAACGCTGTCCGTCCGTCCGACCCCGGTGCCCGCCCGAGCCCCAGATCGATGCGCCCGGGCGCGAGCGCTTCCAGCACCCTGAACTGCTCGGCCACTTTGAGGCTGCTGTAATGCGGCAGCATGATGCCGGCGCTGCCCAGCCGTATGCGCGTCGTGCCGACCGCCAGCGCCGCGAGCAGCACCTCCGGCGCGGAGCCGGCAATGCTGTCGCTGCTATGATGCTCGCTGACCCAAAACCGGTGATAGCCGAGCCGGTCGCAGAGTTTTGCCAGCTCGACCGTCTCGCGAATGGAGTCGTCGGGCGAACGGCCGCTGACGATCATGGACTGGTCGAGAACCGAGAACTTCATCGCTCTCAGATGGGGATTACGCGTGCACGATGAAATGCCGCGTCAGGAGACAGCGACACCTTTCCAGAACGCGACGCGCCCCTTGATGTTCTTTGCCGCATCCTTCGGTTCCGGATAGTACCAGGCGGCGTCCTTGTTTTCCTTGCCGTCGACGACGACGGAATAATACGACGCGGTGCCCTTCCACGGGCACGTCGAATGCAGGCTGCTTTCCTTGATCAGCGAGCGGTCGACAGCGCTTTCGGGAAAATAGGCGTTGCCCTCGACAGTGACGATGTCGTCGCTTTCGGCAATCGTGTGGCCGTTCCAGACAGCTTTCATCGTGTTCGCTCCCAAAAAGAAAATGCCGCGGAAATTTCTCCCCGCGGCATCTGTGTTGTTGCGCCGAACGGCTACTCGACGGTTTCCGGCTCGCGTTCCGTCGTGCCTTCGCCGCCATCTTCCGGCTTCGCAATCGCCTGCGGTGCCGCCTCGATGAATTCGAAATCGAGTTTGCCATCCTTCATCGCGACCTTGACCGAGCCACCCTTCACCAGGCGGCCGAACAGCAGTTCTTCCGCCAGCGGCTTCTTGATGTGCTCCTGGATGACACGCGCCAGCGGGCGCGCACCATACAGCCTGTCGTAGCCACGCTCGGCCAGCCACTCCTTGGCGCCGGACGAGAGTTCGATCGTCACGTTGCGGTCGGCGAGCTGTGCCTCGAGCTGCATGACGAACTTCTCGACGACCCGGCCCACGATCTCCTCGGTGAGGCCCGCGAAGGTGATGGTCGCATCGAGGCGGTTGCGGAATTCAGGCGTGAACATCCGCTTGATCGCCTCGTCGTCCTCGCCCTGCCGCACCGTACTGCCGAAACCGATGGCTTCCTTCGCCATGTCGGCAGCGCCGGCATTGGTGGTCATGATCAGGATCACGTTTCGGAAATCGACCGTCTTGCCGTTGTGGTCGGTCAGCTTGCCGTGGTCCATCACCTGCAACAGGATGTTGTAGAGGTCCTGGTGTGCCTTCTCGATCTCGTCGAGCAGCAATACCGCATGCGGGTGCTGGTCGACGGCATCGGTCAACAGCCCGCCCTGGTCGAAACCCACATAGCCCGGCGGCGCCCCGATCAGCCGGCTGATGGAGTGGCGCTCCATGTATTCCGACATGTCGAAGCGGATCAGCTCGATGCCGAGCGTGCTCGCCAG
>CAZZVF010000332.1:0-3785 GCA_964657355.1 uncultured Buchnera sp. | reverse complement strand
GGTCGAACACCACGGAGCCGCCGTAGCGCAACGTGATAAGCCTGTCGCAGCTCAGCACGAAGCCGACCGGGCGGACGGTCAGAACATTGTCCGCGTCCCGGCTCACCATGGGTGTGCTGAGCGTCAGCACGCCGTTTTCGTCCACCAGGCGGCTGGAGTTCTCGATCTCCGAAATCTCGGACTCGGCCGGCACGCGCAGGCCGGTCACCCGCTCGACCAGGCCGCGTTCCTCGTCCGTGGGGCTCAGCAGGTCCAGCCACGCGGCCTCACGCGCCAGGCTCAGGTCGAGGCGGTCCTCCACAAGTTCGGCCGGCTCCGCCTTGCCCGACATCGCATACAGCATAGATTCCCTGTTCCCACCCGTGCCTGCCGACACTGCCCGCAGCCTGGGCACGCAGGCAACCGGGGGTCGTCTCACGTGGCCGGGGCGTGACCCGGCGGGGCCGCTGCGCTATTACGAGGCCGCTTTGGAGCCCATTCAGTGAACCACACGCCGACGCCAGCCCCCCTGCTCAATACCTTACGCTCCGGCCCGGACGGCAACGGCCGTTTCGGCGAGTATGGCGGCCGCTACGTGGCCGAAACGCTGATGCCGCTCGTGCTGGAGCTGGACACCGCCTACGAGGCGGCCAAGGCGGACCCGTCGTTCCAGAAGGAGCTCGACTACTACCTGAAGGACTATGTCGGCCGCCCAAGCCCGCTGTGGTTCGCCGAGCGCCTGACGAAGTCGTTGGGGGGCGCAAAAATCTACTTCAAGCGCGAGGAGCTGAACCACACCGGCGCCCACAAGGTGAACTCGTGCATGGGGCAGATCCTGCTGGCCCGCCGCATGGGCAAGACCCGCATCATCGCCGAGACCGGCGCCGGCCAGCACGGCGTGGCAACCGCCACCGTCTGCGCGCTGATGGGCATGCCCTGCGTCATCTACATGGGCGCCGTCGACGTGGAGCGGCAGAAGCCGAACGTGTTCCGCATGCGGCTGCTCGGCGCCGAAGTGGTGCCCGTCACAACCGGCGCCGGCACGCTGAAGGACGCGATGAACGAGGCGATGCGCGACTGGGTCGCCAACGTCACCGACACCTACTTCCTGCTCGGCACCGTCGCCGGCCCGCACCCCTATCCCGCCATGGTGCGGGACTTCCAGAGCGTCATCGGCAACGAGGCCCGCGCCCAGCTGATGGAAGCCGAAGGGCGCCTGCCGGACGTGGTCATCGCGTCGGTCGGCGGCGGGTCGAATGCCATGGGCATCTTCCATCCGTTCCTGGACGACCCTTCCGTGCGCCTCATCGGCGTGGAAGCGGCAGGCCGCGGGCTCGACAGCGGGGCGCAGGCCGCCAGCATCGAGCGTGGCCGGCCCGGCGTGCTGCATGGCAACCGCACGTACCTGCTGCAGGACGCGGAAGGCCAGATCACCGAGGCGCACAGCATCAGCGCCGGCCTGGATTATCCCGGCATCGGGCCGGAGCATTCGTGGCTGCACGATATCGGCCGCGCCGAGTATGTCGGCATCACCGACCAGGAGGCGCTCGACGCGTTCCAGCTGTGCACCCGCACCGAAGGCATCATTCCCGCACTCGAATGCGCGCACGCCATCGCCCACATCCAGAAGCTGGCGCCGACACTGCCCGCGGACCAGATCATACTAATGAACCTGTCCGGCCGTGGCGATAAGGACATCTTCACCGTCGCCGAGCATCTGGGGACGCGGCTGTGAGCCGTATCGCTGCCAAGTTCGCCGCCCTGAAAGCCGAGGGACGGGGCGCGCTGATCCCGTTCCTCGAAGCCTACGACCCCGATGCCGAGACCAGCGCCGCCATCCTGCACGGCATGCCGGCGGCGGGCGCCGATCTGATCGAGATCGGCATGGCGTTCACCGACCCGATGGCCGATGGCCCGACCATCCAGGCTGCCGGACGCCGCGCGCTGCTCGCCGGCGCCAGCCTGTCGCGCACGCTCGACATGATCCGTGTGTTCCGCCGTACCGACGACACCACGCCCATCGTGCTCATGGGCTACCTGAACCCGATCCTCGCCTATGGTGAGGCGCGCTTCTGCGCCGACGCGGCCGAAGCAGGGGCGGACGGCATGATCGTGGTCGATCTGCCGACCGAGGAAGCAGCCCTGCTCGCTGGTCACGCCGCCGAGCATGCGCTCGACATCATCCGCCTGGTCGCACCCACCACCGACGACAAGCGTCTGCCGCTCGTGCTCGAAGGCAGCAGCGGGTTCGTCTATTACGTCAGCATCACCGGCGTGACCGGCACGCGCACCGCATCGGAGGGCGAGCTCGCGGCCGCGATTCCGCGCATCCGTGCCGTGACGGATCTGCCGATCGCCATCGGCTTCGGCGTGCGCAGTCCGGTGCAGGCCGCCGCCGCTGTGCAGGCTGGCGATGCGGCCGTGGTCGCCTCGGCACTCATCGACACGCTGGCCGCCAGCCTGGACGAACACGGCAAGGCAACGCCCGACACGGTGGAGCGCGTGCTCGATCAGATCAGGGCTCTGGGCGAAGCGGTGCGCGCCACAGCGAAGGAAAGGGTCGCGGCATGATGTCGGAGCCGCTTGCATTCGGCACTGTTATCGCCGAGCGCGAACTGGCTTTTTCCGATGGCCGGATGATCACCGTTCGCCTCGGCACACCGCAGCGCGACCCACAACTCGGCCGTGACTGGTATTGCTCTTATTCCATCTCGGGAGCGGCCATTTCACGAATCTGGCGCAGCTTCGGCGTTGACGCATTCCAGGCCATTCAGCTTGCCATGCGGAGCATCAGGTTCGAACTGACCGCCATCAATCGCGCGGGCGACGGATCGCTGCGGTGGGACGTGCTAGACGCGGGCGATTTCGGGCCCGGCTTCGATGATCTACATGAATTTGGCGAGGTGCCCGGCGTAGAAGACCGACCGGCATCCGCAGGAGGAAGCTCCCAATGAGCTGGCTTACCGAATACGTCCGGCCGCGCATTCGCACGCTGCTCGGGCAACGCGAAATTCCGGATAATCTCTGGTCGCAGTGCCCTGCCTGCCAGCAGATGATCTTCACCAAGGAGTTGGAGAAGAACTTTCGCGTGTGTACGCATTGCGGCCACCACATGCGTTGCTCGGCCACGGAACGCCTGGCGTGGACCTTCGACTCCGATAGTTTCACCCGCATCGAGTTGCCGAAAGCGCCTGCCGATCCGCTGACATTCCGCGACCAGAAGCGCTATCCGGAACGGCTGCGCGAAGCTCGCGCCAAAACCGGGCTCGAGGACGCGATCGCCGTGGCGCACGGCACGATCGGCGGTCAGCGCGCCGTGGTCGCGGTGATGGAATTCGGGTTCATGGGCGGCTCCATGGGTGCGGCTGTCGGCGAAGGCATCGTTGCCGCCGCGAAACTTGCCGTTTTGCAGCAGGTGGCTCTGGTCGTGTTCACCGCATCGGGCGGCGCCCGCATGCAGGAAGGCGCCGTGAGCCTGATGCAGATGCCGCGCACCACCATCGCCGCCATGATGCTGCGTGACGCGAGGCTGCCGTTCATCGTCGTGCTGACGGATCCCACCACCGGCGGCGTCACGGCAAGCTTCGCCATGCTCGGCGATATCCAGATTGCGGAACCGGGCGCGCTGATCTGTTTCGCCGGCGCACGCGTGATCGAGCAGACCGTGCGCGAGACGCTGCCCGAGGGGTTTCAGCGCGCCGAATATCTGCACGAGCACGGCATTCTCGACATGGTGACAAGGCGCATGGATTTGCCGGCGACACTGGCGCGGGTCATCGCGCTGTTGAGCCATCAGCCGGCACCCG
>CAZZVF010000331.1:0-3797 GCA_964657355.1 uncultured Buchnera sp. | reverse complement strand
CGCCGCGCGTCATCGGCGAGGAAGACATGCCGCGTGAGATCCGGGGCAGGGGCAGCAACACGCGCTATGTGCGCAACATCCTGCCCGACAGCGAACCCGCCGACGGCCTGCTGGTCGTCGAGGTGGTGACGCCCGCGGGAAACTGGTCGAGCTATCCGCCGCACAAGCATGACAGCGCGGAACCTGGCGTCGAAACCATGCTGGAGGAAACCTATTACCACCGCCTCAGCCCGCCCCAGGGCTACGCGGTGCAGCGCGTCTATACCGACGATCGCAGCCTGGACGAGACCATCTGCGTGTCGGACGGCGACGCGGTCTTGGTGCCGCGCGGCTATCATCCGGTCGGCGCGGCTCATGGCTACGATCTCTATTATCTCAACGTGATGGCGGGGCCGGAGCGGCGATGGCTGTTCCGCAACGATCCCGCCCATGCCTGGATCGTGGCCTGATCGCCTCGCTTATGAAATAAATAAGCCAAAAATGCGTGGAACGAAAAAATCCGATTGACACAAAAAGTACATGCGTCATCCATGAAGGCCGTATGATCCGGCGGGAATCACCGCCCGGCGCCTAAGGGGGGAATCGGAATGCGATGCATCGTTAAGGCACGCCTGCTGGCAGGAGCGATGGCGATCACCGGCATCATGGTGCCGAATGCCGTGTCGGCGCAGACTGAAACCGGCCAGACAACGACCGCACCTGCGACGACGCCTGACGCCACGCCTCCCGCAGCCGCACCGGCGGCGCAGAGCGATGCGCAGACTCCCGATCAGGCCGGTGTCGGTGGTTCGGGCAAGGCTGCGGGTGACATCGTCGTCGTCGGCAACCGCTATCAGGCGACCAACCTTCAGATGCGGTCGGACAACACCGTCAACGTCCTGTCGGCGCAGGATCTGGCGCATACCGCCGTCCACAACGTCGCCGAGGCGCTCGGGCTGCTGCCGGGCATTAACGTCATGAACACCGGATCGGCGTTTATCGGGGGCGCCGACGGGGCGTCGCGTGGCGAAGGCATGTTCGTTTCGGTCCGTGGTCTCAACAGTGAATATAATATCAACCAGATCAACGGTGTCGATGTAGCGCAGGGCAATCCCTATAGCCGCGGCGTGCAACTCAGCCTGTTGCCGCCCTCGGGTCTACAGACCATCATTCTCAACAAGACGTCGCGCGCCGATATGGACGGCGACGCGATTGGCGGCACGGTCGATTTCCACACACCGTCGGCGTTCGATTATTCGGGCCGGTACAACGCCAGCCTCACCGGTGGCGGCCGGCTCGAAAGCCGCGCGCGCGATTACGGCAAGAACGGCCTCGGCTATTCGGTCGCCGGCGACATGTCCGCGAAATTCGGGGCGGCCGAACAGTTTGGCGTCTATGTCAGCGCTTTCTACGATGTCCGCCACTTCGCCAATAGCCTCGTCGGCGGCGTGCAGGAATCGGGCTGCTGCGATCTCGGCTATGATTTCGCGGTGCAGGGTGCTGGCACGGCCAACCAGCGCAAGAACAGCGCGCCCGGCGTCGATCCCATCAACAACCTGATCCTGACCGGCGTGAATTACGGCGTGTCGAGCGGGTTTACCGAGCGTTTCGGCGGCAACGCGTCGTTCGACTGGCATCCCGACGACGACACCGCGATCTATCTGCGCGGTACCTACGCCCAGGCGAACACGCGCCAGGACAGCCATCTCAGTCAGGTGGTGGGCGACAACAAGCTCGAGGGATCGGACGGCACTCCGCTGGGTAACGGCACCTATGCGCCGGTGATCCAGAACATCTCCACGCGATTCTGGTACGAGACCAATCCCGAAAGGGCGACGCTCGGCACATTGCAGCTCGGTGCCTCAAAGCGGATCGGAAAGCTAACACTCGAACCCAACATTTTCTTTAGCTGGGGACGCAACGATCGCCCCAACCATATCGAGGTGGCGGCGCGCACGCTCGGCAGCGACGGTAACGGTCTCGCTTACGGTGGGTCGTCGATGTTCACCTATTCCCAGGGCTTTCCCTACGCGACCCTGACCGCGGCGCAGAATGCGGCGCTCCGCGACATCGCCAACATGCCCGCAGCGGGCGGCGCGCCGGAGTTGACCGTGCAGCGCAGCGGTCAGGTCAGGGGCGGTATGAAGATGGATGCCAAATATGATGTCGGCGACGACTGGTTCAGCTACATCAAGACCGGTTTCAAATTCCAAGACAGCTCCCGCACGGTGACAAACCGGGATTATACGGTTTCCAGCTATGGCAATGCCACCACCTTCGGCCAGCTCGGCCTGATCTCGGGCACCTATGCGAACGTGTTCCCCGGCAAATACAGCCAGTCGGTGCCGGAAATCGATCAGACCGCGCTGTTCAACCTGTTCCAAAAGCTCGGCGGGGCCACCGATGCCACGATCGACACCTGCGGATCGGGCACCGCGATCGACGCGATCAACAGCTATAACTGCAACACCCAGAAGGCGACCGAGTTCGTCGCAGCCGGCTATGTCGAGGCGGCGCTTCGTTTCGGCAACCTCGAAGTGACGCCCGGCTTCCGTTTCGAGCATACCGAGATCCACAACGTCTACTGGGTCACGCCGACCGTCTACGGCGTCACGCAGGAGGGGTATTTCAGCAACAACGCGGTGAGCTATGATGAGGCGCTGCCCAGCCTCTTCCTGAACTATCGCCCCAGCAGCAACGCGGTCTATCGCGCGGCGGTTTGGACGAGCTATGTCGGGCCGCCGTTCCTGCAGCTCGGCGGGGGCTCCAGCACCAGCGTGTCGCAGAACGGTAATCTCACCGTCCGGACGACGACGATCGGCAATCCGAAGCTGAAGCCGATAACGTCGCTCAACATCGATGCGTCGGGCGAATGGGATTTCACGCGCACAACGCATGCTTCGCTTGCCGGTTTCTACAAACGGCTACGCAACTATATCTACGATGCGGGCAGCAACGCTGGCGTGATTTCGCCAAGCGGCACGACGGCCGACATCACTTACCAGCCGCAGAATGGCGGCACGGGCAAGGTGTACGGGATCGAGGCGTCCTTCCGGCAGAAGCTGAGCATGTTGCCCGGCATCTTCAGCGGCCTCGGCTTCGGCGGCAATCTAACGCGCCAGTGGACGCAGGTCGATCTGTTCGGCGACCGCACCCGGATCGAGCGCATCCAGAACGCCCCGGACTGGATGGGCAATGCGCAGCTCTTCTTTGAGAAGGGGCCGGTGTCGTTCGATCTGAACTATGATTACAGCAGCAGCTATGTGCAGATTTATGACGCGCTCAATTTCGGGCAGTACAATCTAAACCAGAAGGCGGACGATCTGTGGGTGCGTCCGGTTGGTCGCCTCGATCTGCACGCGGGCTTTACCGTCAACACGCACATCAAGATCGACGCTTCGGTATCGAACGTGCTCGGCAGCTACAGCTACTGGTCGCACATCGGCGAGCACAGCCTGACGATCTCGGATATCGTCGATTCGGGCTCGACATCGCTGCTGACCGCGACGATAAAATTCTGACTCTGCCATCGTCGTCATCTGCCTCTTGCCGAGAAAGCCATGCGATGACGACGAGACGGGATGTTCTGGCCGGGGTGGCGGCATTGGCCGCAACCCCGGCACCGGTGATGGCCGCGGCGCACACCCACGCGGGCGGCGGCATGGCGGTGACGGGCGGGCTGTGCCGCCATGTCGATCCGTTCATCGGCACCGGCGGGCACGGCCATACCTTTCCGGCGGCGACGTTGCCGTTCGGGATGGTGCAGCTCGGGCCCGATACCGACAATGCGCGCTGGGATGCGTGTTCGGGCTATCATC
>CAZZVF010000330.1:0-3823 GCA_964657355.1 uncultured Buchnera sp. | reverse complement strand
GGTGCGGAAGGCGGCCTGGGCGGCGGGCGGATCGAACAGGTAGCCTTCGAGGTAGAGGATCTGGGAGTCCGCGATCAGGGCTTCGTCGATGTCGTGTTCGCCGAACGCGACCGACGCGCCGAGGAAGGTGTTCATGGTGCGCTGGCCGTCCGGCGTCACGAGGATGAGGCAGCGGGCGGTGGGTGCGCCGCCATCGAGGGGTTTGGTTGGGAAGTGAACGCCGGACGCTGCGATGGCGCGGCGGAAGGTCTCGCCGAGCGGGTCGGACGCGACTTTGCCGAGATAGGCCACGCGGGCGCCGAGGGCGGCGGCGACGGCGCAGCTGTTGGCAACGGAGCCGCCGCTGCTTTCCTGGCCGGGGGGCATGGCGGCGTAGAGGGCTTCGGCGCGTTCGGCGTCGATGAGCCGCATGCTGCCGGGGAGCATGTCGTTGCGTGAGAGGAAGTCGTGGCCGGCGGGCGAGACGACGTCGACGATGGCGTTGCCGATGCCGATGAGGTCGTAGGTCGCAGGTTTGGTGGCGGCAGTTTGGGATGCGTTCATGGCGGCGTTCTCGCCGCTTGTGTGCGGGCACGCAAGGCGGTTCGGCAAGGCGGGTGTCCATGAGGGGGTACGTTGAAGCGCGAGTGGGCCGGCAACAAAAGCAAGCCGCGAGGCTAGGAGCAGTGTTGGCTGCGGATGGTGAGGTATCGGGGCCGGCCGGCAGGCTTACCCTGTATGGCACCGGCATTTACGGCTGAACGCCACGACCGCGCGGCTTGCAGAAGCGCGCCGCTGATTGCCTACTTGATCTCGGCGATTTTCGTTCTCGCTTGCGGAAAGTTCCGCGGCATGATCGGAATGGACGAACGTAGAAATTGAACACGCGCATGACACTTGGATTTGCCGATCCCGCACGCCGCGATGTCCTGATTGGAGAGCTTCGCGGTTGGGAGTTGGACGAGGTCATTGTCGAAAAGTATAACGTCAGGTTCTTGTTCGAGAGCGGATCGTGCTTGCTGAACGTGGCATGGCGTTTCGCCTATGTCTCTGCCGATCGGTTGACCGTTTATCGGTATGATGTCCGGGCCGACGGTGGACGAAAAGCCTTGGACGTGGACCGTATCCTGCGGTTGCGCATAGTGGAGGTCGAATTTCCCGACGATTGGGAGGTGCATCTGCTGTTCGAGAACGGCGACAAGCTCATCGTCTTCGATCAACCGCATATGCGGTCATGCTGGTTTAAGCGCCTCGATGACGCGCAATTGGAGGGACGCATCGTACCCGCGATCTGGTCGGTCGACGACGACGAGCCAGAGGATGCCGGCCGGATCGGGGCTATCCACAACCGCATCCCCGCTCGACCTTGACCGCACACCACCCGTGACTGCAACGGATCGTATAGATAGATATCGTGGCCTCTTTCACGACACCCGGTCGGAAGGCGGATCGGCATTTCGGGTGGTGCGTCGAGGGCCAGGGTGGCCATGTGCTCGGCTCCCCGACCCCGGGAGAGCCTCCCGACCTTGTCGCGACTCGGGCGACTCGGTGTAGGGTTCGGTCCAAACCGTGAACGGACCGGCGAATGCCAGGCGGACCACTCGATCTGGAGGCGCTTCTCCTTGCCTATGCGTGGGCTGCACCCTACGCCATCATTGCCTTGCTGATTCCCATTTTGTTCCTCAGCCTGCGGACCGGTGCGGCGCTTTCGGCGAATTTCACGTCACATGGCGAGATGCTGCATCGGCTGCGCGTGCTTGCCGAACAGGCGCTTGCCGGTCAGCGCGGTGAGGCCGAACATGGCCGTATGGTTCTGACGTCCGCCGAACGCGCCATTTCGCAACGCCTGGACACTCTTCGTTTTGCCACCGAACAACGCATCTCCGATCTCAGCCTTTGTATGGCGCGCGAACAGGGCGAACAGCGCGTCCTGTTCGAAACCAAGCTACGCGAATTGTCTGAACAGAACATGAAGCGCCTGGCGGAAATCCAGCGCAGCGTGAACGAACAACTCCACGAAGCGGTCGAGAAGCAGATGCAGACCAGCTTCCAGCGCGTCATCGACCAGTTTGCCGCCGTGCAGAAGGCCATGGTCGACGTGCAGGCCGTCACCGCGCAGATCGGCGACCTGCGCCGGGTCTTCTCCAGCGTGAAGAGTCGCGGTGGCTGGGGCGAGACGCAGCTGCGCGCATTGCTCGACGATCTCGTGCCCGACAGCTACGTCACCAACGCGCGCGTTCGCGACGGCAGCGCCGAAGTGGTCGAATTCGCACTCCGCATGCCGGTCCGCGGCGACGCCCGCCCGCTGTTGCCGATCGACGCGAAGTTTCCCGTTGCCGACTTCGAACGCCTGCAGGCGGCGGCCGAAATGGCCGACGCGGATGGCGAGCGCGCCGCGCGCCGGCAGCTCGACGCGACGCTGCGGCGCGAAGCACAGCGCATCGCCACGAAATACATCGTGCCGCCCGTGACCGTGGAATTCGCGGTGATGTATCTGCCGAGCGACGCGCTCTACGCCGAGGCCGCACGCGCGCCCGGCCTGATCGACGACCTGGCACGCATGTTCCGCGTCATGGTCATGGGGCCGAGCCTGCTGCCGGCACTTCTGCGCACCGTGCAACTCGGTTACGTGACGCTGGCGCTTGAACAAAAGGCAGGCCAGATCGGCGAGCTTCTCGGCGCCACCAAGCGCGAAATGCTCACCATGGACAAGATCCTCGAACGTCTTGCCAAGACCGCAGGCACCATGTCGACCACCATCGAGGACGCGCGGCGGCGTACCCGTGTCGTCTCGCGCAAACTGCGCGACATGGAAACCGCGGGTCCCGAACGCGCCGAGGCGTTGCTGGAATTCGGCACCGCCAATTCCGTCGACGAGGCCGTGACGTTGGACGAAAACCCATGAGGCTGGCCCTGATCCTTGTTGGCCTGGCCATCGTGCTGCTCGCCGCGTGGCTCTACACGCCCGATCTCGGCCGCTTGGCGCTGGAGAAGAAATACCATGTCGCCGCCACCGACTATGTGGACGCGGCCGGCATCAGGCTGCATTTGCAGGATAGCGGTCCGCACGATGCGCCGGCGATCATCCTGCTGCATGGTTTCGGCTCCAGCCTGCAGACCTTCGATGCCTGGTCGGATGCATTGTCGGCAAAATACCGTGTCGTGCGCTACGATCTTCCAGGCTTCGGCCTGACCGGTCCGGATCCCGCGCGCGACTATTCCGACGCGCGCGGCATTGCCATACTTGCGGCGCTCATGGACAAGCTCGGCATTCACCGTGCCGATATCGTCGGCAATTCGATGGGCGGCAAACTCGCCTGGCAGTTCGCCGCAACCTACCCGGCGCGTGTCGATCATCTTGTGTTGATCTCGCCGGATGGCTTCGCAAGCCCTGGTTTCGACTATGGCAAGGCGCCGGCAATTCCGCTCATGTTGCGCGCGCTGCCTTACACACTTCCAACACCGATGCTGCGCATGAGCATCGCACCCGCCTACGCCGACGCGGCACATCTGACGCCCGCAACCGTGGAACGCTACCGTGACATGATGCGGGCACCCGGCGTGCGCGGCGCCATACTGGACCGCACGGCGCAAACCATCCTGCAGGATCCGGAGCGGCAATTGCGCAGCATCCAGGCGCCGACCCTGCTGATCTGGGGCGAGCAGGACGGCATGATACCGTTCGGCAACTCGGCCGACTACATGCGCCTCATTGCGCATTGCACGCTCGCCAAGCTGCCGGGCCTCGGTCACGTGCCGCAGGAAGAAGCGCCGCGGCGGTCGCTCGCCATCCTCACGAGCTTCCTGGAAGGGCATGTCTAAGACGGGCAGGTCCCAGAGGGGC
>CAZZVF010000329.1:0-3829 GCA_964657355.1 uncultured Buchnera sp. | reverse complement strand
GATGCTCTAGGAAGAGCGCTGATCGATCAGCGCTCGGCGTTTGAGGTCCTGCTGCAGCTGGCGTGACGCGAGTTCGACGCGCTGCTCCAGCAGTTGGTTGGCGATGTCCTCGCGCGTCATCGCGGCGAGGTTCTTCTGGTCCTTCGAGCAGACCATCACGACCATGATGCCGTCCGTGGTCACGAGCGCCTTGCTCGCGGTTCCGGGCTGCAGCCCGGATAGCAGCGACTGCATCGGGCCGGAGAGATGATCGAGCCGCACCGGGCCGGGATCGGCCGGGCGTTTCGCGCCGGCCGCGCTGTTGCCTGCTTCAATGTCGGAACAGCTATGGGCGTTCTTGCTGAGCGCCTGGCCGTCGAGAAGCATCTTCTTCTGCTCATCCGTTGGGTGCTGCGGATCGAGCGGCACGCTGAACGGGTAGAACGCCTGGCGCAGGGTGAGTACGGTGGCGAGGTCGGTGCCGACCTGCCGCTTCTCCTGCAGGGTGACGACGTCGAAGCCGCCAGCCACGCGGACGGGGTTGCTGATCGCGCCGATCGGCATCTGCGAGACCAGGGCGGCGACCTGGGGATCGAGCTGGTCAGGTCGCACCCAGCCGAGGGAGCCGCCCTGAAGCGCTGTCTGGCTCTGGCTGAATTCGGCAGCCACGATGCCGAACGGCGCGCCGGCGCGCAGCTGCGAAATCACCGTGTCGGCGAATTTCCGAGCATCGTTGGTGCGCGAGGGGTCCTCGGCCGCGACGAAGATCTCGCCGACGCGATATTGCGGCTGGCCGGTCTGCTGCTTGAAGATCCGTTCCTGTTCGGCGATTTCGGCCTGGGTGATCATGCCGCGTTCGGCGAGTTCCTGGCGCAGCACGCGGGTCCAGCCCAGCTGCGTGCGGATCTGCGCAATCAGCGTGGAGGCGGCGACGCCCTGCCCTACCAGCTTCTCCTGCAGCCCGCCCGGCGGCAGGTGGTTGCGCTTTTCGATATCGCTGATGGCGTGCGCCACGTCGATGTCCGGCACCAGGACCTTGCGCTTCTGGATCTCCTGCATGCGCAGCCGGTCGTCGATCAGCTCGCGGGCGATCTGTGGACGCAGCCGGGCCATCGCCTCGGGCGCCACCGGCAGGCCGGTGGTGAGAACGAACAGGCGGGCGCGGTTATCGACGTCGCCGCGGGTGATGACTTCGCCGTTGACGACGGCCACGATCCCATCGGCAGGCTCGGCCGGCGTGGCAGCGGCGGCATCGTGGGCCGCGTGCGCTCTGCCCCGGGTGGCTTTGCCGGCGGCGGGTGCGGCCACCGGATCGGAGGCGCCGGCATCCGGCGGTGCCGCACGGCTGGCCACAGGCAGCAGCAACGCGGCTCCCATCACCAAAGACGGCATATGCAGGAACGTGGCGAATGTCGGACGGCGGGCAGCGCGCATCGCGGTTGACTTCCAAATAGGCGAATCGTTCGAGGGCAAGTTCCCCCTAATACCATATTCTGACGATTTCTACTGCAAGCGGGCTGAACCATGGATGCGGCGGATCCTTAAGCCGCATCCATGATGTTGTGCCGCGTCGCTGGGCCGGCCTCAGCAAGGCGCTCGGGCCAGATGGGCAGGGTTAGCTGCTACCCGTTGAAGCCGAATTGGCCAACTGTCTTCAGGGTGATGGTGAACAACACGGTGGAGTCGCCTTGGTCGAAGTTGATCGACGTGTAGCGCCGGACCGCGAGCAGATCGAAGATGAAGCACTCGTCTTCGTATTTCGCATCGCCACCGATTTCGACGAGGCGCCCGGTCTGCACGTCGCGCCTGGCATGGGCATTGACCGTGTAGTGGCTCAGGAAATGCGACGACAGCGAGATCTCCGCTTCCTGGCGCGGCGTGAAGAAGCTGTTGAACGGGTTGGATATGTTGGTTGGCGTATATTTAAACTGCGCGGGTATGTTGTAGTTGGCCAGATACAGGCCGTACGGATTGGTCGAGCCGTAGAAATATCCGAGCGAAGTGCGCAGGATCGGCTTGCCGAAACTGGTCACGCCATCGGCAAAACGCACATCGCCGTTGGCGTGATCGAAGCGTCCGCGCGCAGTGAAGTCGATCCAGTCGTTCGGCACCAGGCTGACGCGGGACACCACGTCCGAAACATGGCTGCCGAGGTCGAAGCCGTTCCATGGCTGGAACTCGGGGTAGAGGTTGTGGTCGATATGCTCCTGCCAGGACTGCCCGACCAATCCGTCGATCTTCTGGCCACCGGGGAAATTCCACGCCAGATGGAGCGCGTAGTTCGCGCGTGTTCCGCCGTCGAAGCGGTCGTAGCCGCCGAAGCGGTTCAGCTGGAACAGCGTGGCGTCGGTGAACTCGTAGTCCAGGCTATCTTCGTTCGGAATGTTGTCGCGCACGCTGTTGCCCGCATTCGGCGCCGCGATGAGTTGCGCGATCGGTTCGATGACCTGGTTGCCGAGCGTGCCGGCGTCGCGCACAAACGGCCAGTTGAGCTTTACCGCGGCCTGGACCTGGCCATGCACGCTGTCGCCGCTTGTCGTCTGCGCGAAGTTCGGTTGCCCGTTCAGCACATTCGCATTGTAGGCGGCGCCGGTGCCCTGCAGCGTCAGCATCCAGCGGTCGCCGAGATATCCCGCGAAGGGGCGATCCCAGCTGACCTTGGCTGCGGCGCGCTGATCGTTCGTGCCCTCTTCGCGCAGTACGTTGAAATCCTGCGTGTCGAAACTCCACCTGCCGCCCCAGCCATCCGGCTCGCCGAAATAGCTGTACTCGTAGCGCGGCAGAACATAGGGCAGCAGGCTTTGCTTGATGCTGCTGTTCAGCCCCTGATAGGCACGCGCATCGAGGCGCGAGTACGAGCCGACGCCAAAGCCTTCGACGTAGATGCTGCTGCCGAGAACGTTCGCGCCATAACCGGGGATCCGGAAGTCGCGCATGTAGTCGATCGAACTGGCGATGTTGATGTCGAAGCCGTAGCGCCAAGTGTCGTCATAGGTGAACGCACCATGCGCGAACACGTAACCCTGGGCGCCGCTTGGCGGATTTAGGTCGCCAACGACAGGGCTTTCCTTTTTCAGATAGGCAATCGCTCCGGTGACGCGCAGCACACCGTTGTTGAAGTCCCTGCGGTACTCGGTTTCGAGCTGAGCGCCCCCCTTGGTGGCACCCGTGCCGGTCAGCGTCAGGTCCGACTGGTCGTCGAGCACCAGGAAATACGGCACGCTGGCGAACGTGCCGAGATGCTTGTCGGTGATGCCGATGCTCGGCATCAGCAGTCCGGATTGCCGGCGCACCGACGGATCGGAATTCGAGAAATACGGAAAATAGAAGATCGGAAAACCATAGATGTCGAGATAGGCGTCGAAATACTCGATGCGCTTATGCTCGAGGTCCTGTACGACATGGTTCGCGCGCAAATCCCATAACGGGTTTGCATCCGGGTCGAGCGCGCAGACATTGCATGTGGTGTAGACGCCGCGGCTCATCTCGTTGAGTTTGCCTTCGGTCCGGCGCGCCCCGTTCGAGGCGAGTTTGCCGTTCTCCGCCAGCTGCGCGCGCATGCCGGTGAGCACGCCGTTCTTCATGCCCTGGGTCAGTTCGGCATAATCCGCGAAGATCACCTCGCCATCGGGCTCGGCGATAACGACGTGACCATAGGCTGCGGCGACATTGGTGTTGCGGTCGAACGTCACGCGGTCGGCGCGCAGGATGTGGTCGTTCTGCCAGGCCTCGACGTGGCCTTCGGCTGATACCAGCCCATGCTCCTTGTCGTAGGAGACGCTGTCCGCCTGAAACGTCACCGGGTCGTTGCCGGTCACCGGTTCCTGCTTGCCCGAGCCGCCCGGGCCAT
>CAZZVF010000328.1:0-3842 GCA_964657355.1 uncultured Buchnera sp. | reverse complement strand
GGCCATACCAGGCACGCCGCGTCTGGCCGCTCGTACTCGACGGATCATCGGACGCCGCCCCGAACCCGCACGGCAGAATACTTCTCGTCCGGTCGCTCACCGCCGGACCCGGCCTGCTGACACGCGGATTGCAGACGCTGGCGGCGGACGGTTCGATTTCGAGCGCGTATTATGAAGAGTGGGCCACGGCGCCCGCAGATGGGGCGGAAGAGGCATTGCGGCAGAGCCTTGCGGGAAGCGGATTGTTCGCCGCGGTTATCGCGCCGGACAGCAGTCTGAAGCCCGACCTCATCCTCGAAGGCGAGCTGCTCGCGTTCGTCGCCGATCCCACGCACGGAAACGCACGCGCGACGCTCGCCGTCATCGTCACCACACCGGACGGCCGACGCCCTCTCCTGCAATGGCGAAACACCGCGCAGGCGCCGCTCGCGTCGGCCGATCCACCAGCTGTGGTTCATGCCAATCTGGCGGCGTTGCGCACCCTGCTCAATCAGCTTCGGAAGTCGCTCGCCCGGGTGGCCTGAAACCCAAGCGCTTATTTCAGGATGATTTCGACCCGCCGGTTCTGCGGCTCGCGCACGCCTTGTGCGGTCGGCACCAGCGGGCTCGCTTCGCCGAAGCCTCGTATTGCGATCTCGCTCTTCGCCACGCCGTCGCGCACCAGTTCCGCTTCCACGCTCTCGGCACGTCGGACGGACAGATGCTGGTTGTACTCGGCGGTGCCGGACAGATCCGTGTAGCCGTTCACCTCGATGCCCGTCGTCTGCACATGCGTCGAGGCCTGCGCCGCTTCGGCGACGATCTGGCGCGCGCGGGTGGTGAGGTCGGCGCGGTCCCAATCGAAAAACACCAGATATGTGCGCGCGGCTTCGGGCGCCGGCACCGGCTGCGCGGCGGGTGGCGGTGCTGCAGGCGGCGGTGGCGCCGGCTGGAACAGCACGTAGCGCAGGCCGAGCATGACCGAATGATTGTAGTTGTTGGTGAAGTGGACGTTGCTCGTGGCGATGTGTTGCGCGGTGACGCCGTCCACGTCCGTGTTCACTTCCGCTTCGCGCTCGAACGCCGACATCGGGTCGAGCAGACCGAGGAAGCGGTATTCGGCGGTCAGCGACAGGCCCGACAGCCAAGGCAGTGGCACCGACGCGCCGGCAATTCCCTGGTAAGCAAAAGCCCCCACGCTCCTGGAAAGACCCGAGCCGGAGAAGCTGCCACCCTGCCGACTTTGGTTGAAGTTGTTTTGCTCGACGATCTGGCCGCCTGCGCCAAGGCCGATATAGGGGAACACCGGAAGTCCGACATCGAGGTCGAACAAGACGTTCGCCATGCCGCCGTATTTGCTCTCGAAGCCGCCGGCGCGGCGCGGTTCCTCGGCGCTGTATTCGCGCACGTGGTTGTTCAGAAAATCGCCCTCGATCTCCAGCCGCAGCCCGTTGCCGAGCCCGTAGCCGGCACTCGCCTCGCCGGAAAAACCGGCGTCGAACTTCCAGTTATTGTCGCTGAAGCGGCCAAGCAGCGGTGCCGGAAGGGCAATCTCGTTCTGCTGGAAGCCGACGCCTGCGCCCAGACTCACATAAGGGCCCGAGACCGGCTGCGCTTCCGCCGATAGCGGCAAGGCCCCTGCAAGTGCCGCGAAAAGGATCGCGACTTTCAACAACTTGTTCATACATTCCCCGGCAAGCCATGACCCTAAAAGGGCCTGCGCATTCTATGTGCGCAAAATCCTGCTAGAAGATGAATTGATGCGGCACAAGACCGAGCTGTGCACCAAACGTTACGCTAGCGTTGCGCAACAGCAACGGCGGCCCGGGTCGATTGCAGCCGGTCCAGCACCGCGTCGCGCGCCACGATGTCGAACTTGTCGACATCGGTCCACGCCTGCTCGGCCTCCTGCAGACGCGCCCGCGCCACGTCGGCGGACAACTCCGATACGGGCACCGCGTCGTCGGCTAGAATGGTGCAGCGATCGGCGGTGATCTCCGCAAATCCGCCGCCGACAAAGAACCGGTCCGTCGCCGAACCGCCTTCATACAAGGTGATAACCCCGCCCCGCAGCAGCGTGATCATCGGCGCATGGTTCTCCATGGCCGCGAGATCGCCCTCGTAAGCCGGCATCACCACCATCTCCACCGCCCGCGACAAAACCAAACGCGAAGGGCTGACGATCTCTAGTTGGACTGGCATAGGTGACGCTTCCCAAGAACTCAGGCGAAAACTGTGAATGCGCTACGACGAGTCAGCTGGCGTGGCTGGCGAGAACCGGAGTGGAGTGGACCGATGGGTCCATGAGCACCGGAAGCGCAGCCAGCCGCGTCAGATGGCCGCCGTAGTAGCGTTCACGCGGTTTGCTTCATTTTCTCGCCCTTCTCCCGGGCTTCTTCAATGGTGCCGACCATCAAGAAGGCCGCTTCCGGCAAATCGTCGTGCTTGCCTTCGACGATTTCCTTGAACGACCGCACCGTGTCCGCAATCGGCACGAACTTGCCTTCGAGACCGGTGAACACCGTCGCCACGTGGAACGGCTGGCTCATGAAGCGCTCGATCTTGCGCGCACGCGACACCGTCAGCTTGTCCTCTTCCGACAGCTCGTCCATGCCGAGAATGGCGATGATGTCCTGCAGCGATTTGTAGGTCTGCAGAATGCGCTGCACGTCGCGCGCAACCTGGTAATGCTCCTCGCCGACAATCCGCGGATCGAGCGAACGCGACGTCGAGTCCAACGGGTCAACCGCAGGATAAATACCCTTCTCGGAAATCGCCCGGTTCAGCACCGTCGTCGCGTCAAGATGCGCAAACGACGTCGCCGGCGCCGGATCGGTCAAGTCGTCGGCCGGCACGTAGATCGCCTGCACCGAAGTGATCGAGCCCTTCTTGGTCGACGTGATACGCTCCTGCAGCGCGCCCATGTCGGTCGAAAGCGTCGGCTGATAGCCCACCGCCGACGGAATACGGCCGAGCAACGCCGAAACCTCGGCACCCGCCTGGGTGAAGCGGAAGATGTTGTCCACGAAGAACAACACGTCCTGGCCCTCGTCGTCGCGGAAATACTCGGCCAGCGTCAAACCCGTCAGGCCGACCCGCGCACGCGCACCGGGCGGCTCGTTCATCTGGCCATAGACCAGCGCCACCTTGCTGCCCTCGGTCGTGTTGTCTCCGAGCTTGATGACGCCGGCATCGATCATCTCGTGATACAGGTCGTTGCCTTCGCGCGTGCGCTCGCCGACACCCGCGAACACCGACACGCCGCCATGGCCCTTGGCGATGTTGTTGATCAGCTCCTGGATCAGCACGGTCTTGCCGACGCCGGCGCCGCCGAACAGGCCGATCTTGCCGCCTTTCAGATAGGGAGCCAGCAGGTCGACCACCTTGATGCCGGTGACGAGGATTTCTACCGCGGCCGCCTGGTCCTCGAAGGACGGCGCCTCGCGATGGATCGGCATGCTGCGCGTCGCACCGACCGGGCCGCGCTCGTCGATCGGATCGCCGATCACGTTCAGGATGCGTCCCAGCGTCTCCGGCCCGACCGGCACCGTGATCGGGGCACCCGTGTCCTGCACTTCCTGGCCGCGCACCATGCCGTCGGTGCTGTCCATGGCAATGCAGCGAACCGTGCGCTCGCCGAGCTCCTGCGCCACTTCCAGCACCAGGGCACGATCGCCGATCTTGGTAGTGAGCGCGTTCATGATGAACGGCAGGTCGCCCTCGAACTGCACGTCCACGACTGCGCCTAGGACCTGGGTGATGCGGCCTACTGAGTTGGACGCCATTTTTTACAGTCTCCTTAGAAAGGCCAAGGCGCTGCCCTGGACCCATCGGGGAAGTCCCCGATCTCTTTTCTGTGAAGC
>CAZZVF010000327.1:0-3843 GCA_964657355.1 uncultured Buchnera sp. | reverse complement strand
CTGGCGAGTCCCGCCGCACGCCGCGCGGCCGCCAGACCGGGGCCTTCGCGCACGCCAGTCTGCAGAACAGCCGATGCGAAAGCGGCGTGCGCCTTGATCGCGTCCCTCAGGTCGCTTTGCACCTGCGCCGGCTGCCAGGACGGCCAGAGCAGTGCGTTGGCGGCGACCGCAATGAGCCCGCCCATGATGGTGAAGCCGGCGCGCGCGATGGCGATATGGACCTGGTCCTCGCCTGGCCGGATCTGTTCGACCAGCAGGATCACCACCGGCGTGTAGACGGCGATGTAGACGCCGTAGCTCACCTGACGCACGGCCAGGGCGAGCGCTCCAAGTGCTGGCAGCAGCCCTGCAAGATGCAGCCGCGTGTGCAGCAAGGCGGACAGGCCGGCAGCGACCACGCCACCCAGCAGCGTTCCCCCAACCCGTTCGAGCGTGCGCTGCCATGTCGTCGCGAAGAAGGGCTGCATGACCAGCACGAGCGTGATCGTTAGCCAGTGTGTGTAGGGGCCGTGGACTATCAGGGTGCCCGCCAATGCCGCGGTGACGACAAGGCAGACGCGAAGGGCATGGCGCAGGGACGCACTCTTCAGGCTCCAGTTCGCCTGTGCGGGGCCCCGCAGCCTGTCGCGCAGCGGAATTCCGGCATCGCCCTGATGACCGCTGCCCGGCAAATAGTGCGCCGGATCGATCAGTTTCGTGGCGACGCGGAGGCGCTCGGCAATCAGCCTCGTCACCGGTGCGAGTTCGGTGCAGCCAGCGGCGTCGGCGGCCATGGCGGCGATGCTGCGCTCGAGGCGGGACATGCGCTGGAGCTGTTCGCGCTCGATCGCTTCGGCCATGAGCACCAGAAGCGGACGCAGCCGGCGCAGCATGGCGGCGGCCGTCGTGCGTATTGGCGCGTCGGCGTTCTCCAGCAGGTCGGACAGTGCGATCAGGGCGGCGAAGATCTGGTCTGCCGCCTCGAGGCGCATCAGGTTCTGCGCGGTGGAGCCACTGGTCGGGCCGCGCGTGTCGACAGTTTCCATCAGGGTGGCGCGTGCGCGTTCGATGGCGTTGCGTACCGCACCGCGGCCGGCTCGCGCGTGCGACTCCCAGGCCGCCTCTGTCTCGCCACCCGCGGTACCGCCCTCCACGACGCTTTGGAGCTGGCGTGCGAGGCCTGCCAGCGCGTCCCACACGTCGGCGACGGCGCGCCGGGCCGGGCCGTACGGGTGGATGCGCCAGATGGCGAAGCTCAGCAGCAGGGCCCAGGCCCCCCCGGCTGCGAAGATACCGCCGGCGGCGAGCGCCTGGTGCAAGCCGAGCGCCTCGTCGGTGCCGAGCAGCAGGACCACGGCGAGCAGGTTGCCGAGCGCCAGTGCCGCCTGACCCCAGACGCGCAGGAAGCCGGCACAGAACAAGGCAGGCGCCGCGAAGGCGACCGTGGCTGGAATGCCGAGCGAGCGGATCAGGCCGAAGCTGCCCAGCAACACGCCGCCGCCCAAAGCCATGGTTAGCAGCACCGGGAGGCGCCGGCGTGGCGGTCCGCCCGGATCGACGATGCAAGTCAGCAGGGCGCCGAGAGCGGCGAGCGACAGGATCGGCTGGTTCAGCCAGACGGACGCGGCAATTGGCAACGCGGCCGCGAGCCCGGCGCGCACGCCTTCGACGATGCTGATGGCGCGCAGGTCGAGCCCCAGGGGCAAGCGCGTGGGGTCCGCGCCGGGGCTGCGCGCGGTGCCGCGTGGACTCATGCGGCGGTTTGGAGCAGGCGACGCTGCACGGCGCAAGATGCTGGCCAGACGCATGTTGCCACCCGCCTGGCATGCCCCCAATGTCCTGGTCTGGGAACGGCAGGCTGGGACGCGCCGTTCGCAGGCCAAACTGGCAATGGAGAATGGAACCATGCGTATTCTGCTGCTCGCTTCCTGCGTCGTGGCGTTGGCGCTGCCGGCCTTAGCCGAAACCGTACACCTCCACACGGTCATGAACGGGCAGAACGAGGTTCCTCCATCTGGCTCATCGGGCAGCGGAACGGTTGACGCGACTCTCGATGCCGACTCGCGCAAGTTCGACTACAAGGTCGAGTGGTCCGGCCTCACTGGCCCCGCCACGATGGCGCACTTCCACGGCCCCGCAGGCATCGGCAAGAACGCGGGCGTCCTGGTTCCACTCGGCAACAACCCGACATCGCCGATCACCGGCAGCACGGTGCTTACACAGGCGCAGGTGGACGGACTGACGAAAGGGAAATGGTATGCCAACGTGCATACCGAGAAGAACCCGAAGGGCGAGATCCGCGGGCAGCTCAATACGCCGAGATAGGTTTATTGCGGCCGCCGGCTGCTTCCGCCTGCGGTCGAAGATGATGGTTTGAGCAGGCCGAAAAGGCAGACGAGATGCAGGCCGGCAACCCGCACGGCACAACCCCCTTTTTTCGGGGAGGGGGCACCGTGCGGCACGCGGCCGTTGCCGCCGTCATCGCTCTAGCATGCCTGTGGTGGTATCTTCCCTACCCATTCAGCACACTCATCGGTGACGACCTCTATAACTTTGACCATATGCGGCAAGGAGAAATGCTCTCCAACCTGCACCAGGTGCTTTTTGAATCTTGGCTAGATAAATACCGGCCATTTTTCTTTGTAGCTTTCTGGGCCGAATTCGAAGCCTTCGGCAATCATGTTCAAGGCTACATCTACATCAATACAGTTATAGAGGTTCTTAACGCGTTACTGTTGTACCGTACCGCCTGGCGCATTTCAGGAGCAAGGGTCGCGCTGGCACTCGGCCTAAGTTTCACATTCGTTACCTCGCACTTTGCACTCTATCAAGTCTGGCAGACAACGGGGATCGTGGAAGGACTGGCGACTACATTTTATCTTGCAACGATTCTTTGCGTGATTGAAGCGGCTGACGCGAAATCCGACCGGTTTATCTATCTTGCAGCCGGGGCATGGCTCTGTGCGGTTTTCACGCATGAGCGATACCTAGTTTTTGGTCCCGCTCTTGTCCTGACCCTTGTAGTTCTGTCGTTGCGAGGCAGGTCGCGACGAGCCGGTTACGTCGCCGGTGCCGCGATCGTCCTGGGTATGCTGGCCAATGTCGGGCTGAAGACGTTTCTGTTCAAAGCCAGGTTCATGACAGGCACCGGCGGCCAGAGACTTACTTTGTCGCCGATCAGCATCTTGCATTTCGTGAAGAGTGCGCTTGCCAATACGCTTGGGATCGAGGCGGGCCCGGCTTACCTGAGCGGCGAAGCGTTCCACGACGCTTCGACCGTCATGCGCGTTCTGATGCTTGCTGTCGCCGTCATCGTGATCATGCTGCTTGGCGTGTTTCTGGCAAGGCAGTCCTGGAGAAACCCATCCCGGTTTCTCACCAACCTGGCGCTCGCGGTCGTTTGGTTCGGGACGGCGCTCGTTTCAGCATCGCTGACGTTTCGTCAGGAGTTCCGATGGATCCTGGCGCCAGAGATTCTGTTGCTTCTGGGCGTTGCCTATGTCGCAGCGAATGTCGTCGAGTGGCGTGCAGGTTCGATCCTGGCGGCACTTTTCGTCATCTTGAATGTTCCGCTGGCAATGCACCAGCGACGAGACGATCTAGCGCACGTGTTCTTCCTGACAGGACCCCTGCTTGCTGAGAATACCAAGGACTTGCTGGCCCATCTTGGCCACGGAGTCTCAGCAGTCTCGGTGTACACCCGGGAGCCAGGGGCGACCTGCGACTGGATTTTTGGGCATGGCGCCTGGTTCGCCGACTATGCAGGCATAAGCGAAAGCCGATTCAGATGTGTGACGAGCATCGACGAGGTTGCGGATCTCAGCGCCGAAGATTTTGTCCGCAATATATTACAGCGCGGCTTGA
>CAZZVF010000326.1:0-3847 GCA_964657355.1 uncultured Buchnera sp. | reverse complement strand
GCTCGGTGCCGGCCTGATCGGGATGATGACCGGCCACGGCTTCTTCGGCGGCATGCATGGCGGCGGCGGCTTCCTGGGCTTCCTGCTCCAGATGGTCATCCTGTTCTTCATCGCGCGCTGGCTGTTCCGCCGCTTCGCCGGCCAGCCCGCGATGGCAGGCGGCGGCGGGTTCTTCAGCCGCATGATGCAGCCTGGCCCCAATTCAGGAATGAGCGGCGGAAGGCCGTATGGCACGGCGGGTGGCGCGGCACCGCCGAACGGCCGGCCGATCGCCGTCACGCAGGCCGACTACCAGGCTTTCGAGCAGACTTTGCGTAACGTGCAGGGCGCCTGGACGGCACACGACCTGGCCGCGCTCAACACCATGGCGACGCCCGAAATGGTCGGCTATTTCGGCGAACAGCTGGCCGAACAGGCAAGCCGCGGCGTGCGCAACCAGGTCACCGACGTGCACCTGATGCAGGGCGATCTTTCCGAGGCATGGTCGGAAGGCTCGCGCGAGTATGCGACCGTCGCGCTGAAATTCTCGATGATCGATGTCACCCGCGACCAGGCCGGCCGCGTCGTCGACGGTTCGCCCGACGAGCGCGTCACCGTGACCGAGCTATGGACCTTTCTGCGCTCGCCCGGCGGCCACTGGGTGCTGTCCGCTATTCAGCAGACGCGCTGAGCTTCGCGGCCTCTTCCTCGACGAGTTCCTTTTTCGACAGCTTCCCGACCATCGTCTTGGGAAGCTCGTCGCGGATCTCGATGTCCCTGGGGAGCTCGATCTTTGAGACGTAGCCGGCCATGAAAGCCCGCAATTCCTCGGGCGACACGGTGGCATCCTGCTTCAGCGTGACGAACGCCTTCGGCGCCTGGCCGCGATAGGCATCCGGGATGCCGATGACGACTGCATCGCGCACCGCGGGGTGCTGGTAGAGCGCCTCCTCCAGCACCCGCGGATAGATGTTGTAGCCGCCGGCGATGATCACGTCCTTGATGCGGTCGACCAGGAAAATGTAGCCGTCCTCGTCGAGGTAGCCGATGTCGCCGGTGCGCAGGGCGCCATCGATCATCACCCGCGCCGTCTCGGCTTCCTGGTTCCAGTAGCCGCGCATCACCTGCGGGCCGCGAATGCAGATCTCGCCGCGTTCGCCGACCGCCATCATCCGCTGCGGATCCGCCGGATCGCGGATTTCCACCGTGGTGCCGATGAAAGGCAGGCCGATCGAGCCGTCCTTGTACAGCGAGCCGGGAGGCGTGAAGCACACGCCGCCCGCCGTTTCGGACAGGCCGTAGCCTTCCATCAGGGCGCAGCCGGTCAGTTCCATGAACCGGTGGCGCACCTCGACCGGCAACGGCGCACCGCCCGCGATGCACAGCTCGATCGAAGACATGTCGATTTTTCGCTTGGCGGCTGCATCGACCAGCGCCGAGAAGATCGTCGGCACGCCGGGAAACATCGTCGGCCGCATCGTTTCGATCAGGCCGAGCACCTGTTCCAGCTCGAACCGCGGCACCAGGATGATAAGCGACGCCATCTGCACCGGCACGCACATGACCGACAGGATGGCGAACACATGGAACAGCGGCAGCACGCCCAGCACGCGGTCGCGCCCGGCGACCTTCATGCCGAGGCCGTGGATGACCATGGCGGTGGCCGTCGTGATGTTGGTGTGCGTCAGCTCCGCACCCTTCGGCAGTCCCGTCGTGCCGCCGGTATATTGCAGCACCGCCAGCTCGTCCGGGTCGATCGCAACCGGCGCAGGGCTCTCGCCGCGCTTCAGCAATGCTCCGTAGCTCAGCGTGGTCCCGTCCTGCACCACGCGCGCGAGGTCGCGCCGCCGCGCCACGCGGAACGCGAGGCCTTTCGTCCAGGGCAACGCCGCAGCCATCGAGCAGACGACGACGTGGCGCAGCCCGGTCGCCGCGGCTACACGCGCCACCTTCGGGTAGATCAGCGCGAGATCGATCGTAACCATGATCTCGGTGCCTGAATCCTGCACCAAGTGTGTCAGCTCGCGCTCGACATAAAGCGGGTTGAAGTTCACCACGACGCCGCCGACACGCAGCACGGCGAAGAAGAACACTACCGAATACGGGGTGTTCGGCAGGCAGAGTCCAACCCTGGTGCCAGGCTTCACGCCGAGCGACTGCAACCCTGCCGCCGCGCGGTCGACCAGTCGGTTCAGCGCGCCATAGTTCAGCGTCGTGCCGAGAAAGGCGATCGCGGGGCTGTCCGGATGGGTGCGCGCGCTGTTGGCGAGCAGTGTCGCGACCGGCCTGGCGCGCGGCACGAGCTGCCCGCTCAATTCAGCCGCGCGGCCGGCCACCGCCAAGTCAGGACTTCGCAGGCACCGCCGCGGCCGAGCCGACCGCCACGGTCACGTTCAGCGTCGTGTAGCCCGGTGCGTCGCGCAGGATGAGCTTCACGGTGAAGTTGTCGCTGCCGTTGAAGCCGGCTGTCGGCGTATATTCGACGCTCGTCTTGCCGTTGTACTTCACGACCCGAGCCGCACCGTGCGTGGGCAGCACCGGCACCAACGGTGCATCGTACGGCTTTCCGTTGCCGGCAACCAGGGTCGCGGCACAGTAGCCGCCTTCGCTGCTGACCGTCATCGAAACGCCGGTCGTGCCGCCATCAGCCACATGGAACGGTGCGACCGAACAGCTGGCAGCCGGCGGCGGCCCGAGATGCGGACGCAGCGCCGGGGGCGCCTCGGCCATCGGTGCAGGCGGCTTGGCGCAGCCGGCGAGCAACGCTCCAAAAGCGAACAGGATGATCGGCGTACGTGCCTGCACAAGCTATCTCCGCGGCGGGGATCAGGTGGCGGCCCAGCGAGCGGGACCGGTAAAACAACAGCGCATAGACCCAGACGTTCAAACGGGCCAGAGCTTCCCACGCAGGGTCGCGTCCCGGACCGGATTTGTTAAGGAATAAAGCGACCTATACGGCGATGCTCAATCGCGAAAATATGTTGCAGCAGCCACGAAGGCCCGATTTAAGTCAGCCGCAGCTTTCAACAACGCAGTTTCGCACACCGCCTGTCCCGGAGTCATAGATGCGCTTCCTGCCAGCCGCCGCCCTCGCCGCCGGCCTCCTCGCCGCTCCAGCGTTGCAAGCCGCTTCCAAACATACCAGCCGCGGCCACTCGAGTAGTGCAGCACCTTCGGGCGAGCTATGCGAGCACGAGGCCGACCGGGCCGCCTTCGACATCGAGGGCCTGAAGAGCCAGCTGATGGTGACCGCGCTCGCCTGCAAGGAACAGGACAAATACAACGAGTTCATGACCCGGTACAAGCCGGACGTGGCGCGCGAGGAAGCGGATCTGAATTCGTACTTCAAGCGCGCCTACGGCCGGCAGTACCAGAAGGCCTACGACGACTACATCAGCAACTTGGCCAACGTTCAGGAGCAGGACGGACTGAAAGCGGGCACCTCGTTCTGCGAGAACCTGACGGATCTGTTCGACGAGGTGATGAGCCTGCACAACTCATCGGAACTGCATGACTTCGCCAACAGCAAAGCCATCGTGCAGCCCGTCGCCTTCCAGACCTGCTCAGCTTCGGCGTTGCCCGCCCCGCCGAGCCGCAAGACGCGCAAGGCCAAGAGCACCAAGCACAGCTAACCGCTGGAGCGTTCAATAAGAAGGGCGAAGCCTGAACGAGGCCCCGCCCTTCCATTGCACCCGATCAGTGCAGGATGATCTCGACGCGGCGGTTCTGCGGCTCGCGGACACCCTTGGCGGTCTGCACGAGCGGGTTGCTCTCGCCATAGCCGTGGATGCTGATCTCGCCACGTGCGACGCCGTCACGCACCAGTTCCGCTTCCACGCTCCTGGCCCGCCGGACTGACAGCTTCTCG
>CAZZVF010000325.1:0-3865 GCA_964657355.1 uncultured Buchnera sp. | reverse complement strand
CCCGCCGGCACTGCCGGAACCACCCGCCCCGCCGGCTGCCTGGGCCATAGCGGCGACCGTCGTGCCGAGCACGAGGCATGCGGCAAGAGCGGTATTTCTGAAGGTATGCATCAAAGCGTTTCTCCTCGTTTTTTTATGAGCGGGCACGATTTCTGTGCGCGCCGTGCGGGATGAACGCGATGCGCGCAGCAGGTTTTCGAACCTCGACGGGCCGTGCGTTGAACAAAACGGCATGAGCAGGCGCGGCGGATACCCATGTCGGCAATGCCGCCGGGCAATTTCCGCCGGGCAAGTACGGCCGGCCGTCGCACCCGCATGACCCACGCAAGGCGCGGTTTACCTGCCTGCAGCCTGGCGACAGGAGCGGCACAAGGCTTGCGATCATGGTGTGGCGTGCATCCCGCGCTTGCGGATGCACCGGTGCAGCAGAGCCAAGAACGAAGAGGCCGGTCATGAACAACACAACCAATGTCGCCCTGTCGCGCCTGATGACGCAGCAGCACGCGATGGACGTCATTGCCGGCAACATCGCGAACATGTCGACCCCGGGCTATCGCGCCGAACGTGTCGTGTTCGCGGATTGGTTGCTCAAACAGAAAGGCACCGCCCTGCCGCGTGGCGAAAGCCAGATCGCCTTCACCCAGGTTCGCGCGACATGGCGCGAGCAGACCGAAGGCACCATCACGCATACGGGGAACCCGCTCGACCTCGCTCTGTCCGGTGACGGGTTTTTCACGGTGCAGACTGCGCAGGGTGTCCGCCTCACCCGCGCCGGGCGTTTTGCACTGCAGAAGGATGGCGGCATCACCGACGAAGCCGGCAATGCACTGCTCGACACGAGCAACCAGCCGCTGAAGCTGTCGCCGGCCGACACCAACCTCAGCGTTGCAGCCGACGGCGCATTGTCGAGCCAGAACGGCCCGATCGGCCGCATTGCAGTGGTGAAGCCGAACGATCCCAACCGTATCCAGGCGGAAGGCAGCCGGCTGTTCCGGGCCGACGTGCCGACCACGCCGGTGGCAAGTCCGAAGATGGTGCAGGGCGCCGTGGAGGACAGCAACGTTCAGCCCATTGCGGAAATCACCCGGATGATCGCGACGCAGCGCGATTTCCAGTTCGTCTCGCAGTTCGTCGAAGCGGAAGGACAGCGCAAGCAGACCGCCATCGACCGCATCGCGGCGCCCGCTTCATGAGCACGCCTCCCGAGGCCGTCTCCCCCGCCTCTCACACGCCTCCTCTCTCTATATAAGGACACGCACACATGCGGGCTTTGGACATTGCCGGAACCGGCATGCAGGCGCAGCAGACGAATGTGGAGGTCATCTCCAACAACATCGCGAACATGAGCACGACCGGATTCAAGCGTCGGCGCGCGGAGTTCCAGGACCTCATCTACCAGAACCTTCGGCGTGTCGGTTCGAACAGTTCGGACAACGGCACCATTGTTCCGTCCGGCGCGCAGATCGGACTCGGTGTGAAGACGGCCGCCATCTACCGCATCACCGAACAGGGCAATTTGCAGCAGACCGGCAATAACCTGGACACCGCAATCCAGGGCAACGGCTATTTCCAGGTGACATTGCCGTCGGGCGACACCGCCTATACGCGAGACGGCACGTTCGCACTGGCGCCGGACGGCACCATCGTCACTGCCGATGGCTATCCCGTGGCACCCGGCATCACCGTTCCGACGAATGCCGTCAGCGTCAGCATCAATGCATCCGGCCAGGTGCAGGCGACGATCAGCGGACAGACCGCGCCGAATACGCTCGGCCAGATCCAGCTCGCCTCGTTTCCGAACGAGGCCGGCCTCGACGCGCAAGGCGATAATCTGTTTCTGCAGACCGCCGCATCCGGCAACGCCACCACCGGCACACCGGGCGCGCCCGGTTTCGGCAGCGTCATGCAAGGTTTCGTCGAATCCTCCAACGTCAACGTGGTCACTGAAATCACTAGCCTCATCACGGCGCAGCGGGCGTACGAGATGAACAGCAAGGTCATCACCGCCTCGAACGACATGCTCTCCACACTCACGAACCTGAGGTAATGGCCATGCAACGAGCTGCTCCACTGGCGACCGCAATCGCTGCCTGCTTCGCCTGGATCGGTGCCGTGCACGCGCCTGCACGTGCCGCGACACTGCGCGCCTTCATCGAAATTTCCGGAAGTTCGGTACATCTGTCTGATCTTTTCGACGACCTCGGTACAGTGCCCGACCGTGTGCTGGGCGCAGCGCCCGCACCAGGCGACCGGATCACGGTGGATTCGCCGCAACTCGCCGCTATCGCCCATGATTTCGATGTTGCTTGGCGCCCGTCGACAGGGGCCGAACATGTCACATTGCAACGCACCGGGCGGATGCTCTCGCCCGGCGTGGTGAACGCATTGATCCGCAAAGTGCTGGAAGAAGCCGGCGCGCCGCCATACGCCGACATCTCGATGCCCGCTTTCGAACCGGTACTGCTGCCAATCGATGTCGCCGTGCAGCCGGAAATTTCGCAGGTGAACTACGATCCCGCCGGCGGACGCTTCACGGTTCTAGTGTCCATAGCACCCGCCGGAATGCCGCCGGTGCAGCGCCGTCTGTCAGGCCAGGCCATCCCGACCGTCGAGACCACCGTTCCCGTACGTGCGCTGGCAACGGGCAGCATCGTCGCAGCGCAGGACGTGCAGGCATCGCGCGTGCATGCCGGCCTGTTGCGCGGGCGCACGGCCATCACCGCCGCCAACGCTGTCGGTATGGTCGTGCGTCACGAGGTGGCACAGGGGCAGCCACTCACCACCGGCGATCTCGGACGGCTCTTGCTGGTGAAAGCCGGTTCCGCGGTCACCATGACGTTGTCGAGCGCGGGCATCGAGCTCACCGCGCAGGGTGTCGCGCTCGATACAGGCTCGCTCGGCGACCGCATCAGGATCCAGAACCCGGCATCGCACGCGATCGTGGAAGCGAATGTGGTTTCTGCGGGTGAAGTGCGCGTGCTGCCGAGAGCCGCGGTGATCAGCCTGGCGGCCGCGCAATGACGAAGTGTTTTCGCGCTGCGACAACGGGGCTCGCCGGCTTCACCCTGCTTGTCGTCCTGTCGGCGTGCGGGAATTTGCAGCGCATGTCGGAAATCGGCCGCCCACCGTCCATGTCACCGGTCACCGACCCAACCGCCGATCCGAAATGGCGTCCCGTGACGATGCCGATGCCGCGCGCCGAGAGCCTGCCCAGCGAGCCTGCAAGCCTGTGGCGCTCCGGCAGTCGCGCCTTCTTCAAGGATCAACGTGCAGCGCAGGTCGGCGACATCGTGACCGTCCTGGTGAACACGACCGATGCTGCCGATGTGGAAAATGCCTCGGCCGCGAACCGCACGGGCACGGAGACGATGGGGCTGCCGAACCTGTTCGGCCTCGAGGCGGCATTGCCGAAACTGTTGTCGAAGGCTGCCAATGCGAGCGCGCTGGTGAATGCGAACAGCGCCAACAATGCAAGCGGAACGGGCAAGATAAAGCGCAACGAGACGGTGACGTTACGCCTCGCCGGCGTCGTCACCCAGGTGCTGCCGAACGGAAACCTGGTGATCGCCGCGCGCCAGGAGATGCGCGTGAACAATGAACTGCGCGAGCTTCAGGTAAGCGGCGTGATCCGGCCGCAGGATATTGCGAGCGACAACACGGTGCCGCACGACCGGATGGCGGAGGCGCGCATTTCATATGGCGGACGCGGCCAGCTCACCGACGTGCAGACGCCGCGTTACGGCCAGCAGGCGCTCGATATCCTGCTGCCGTTCTGAGCAGCGCGCAGTCCGCCGCCACGGTCACGGCCTCTAGCAGGCTGCTGAAAAAGCGTGGTCTGGGTGGGCGAGGTTGGTTGGCTAAGCAA
>CAZZVF010000324.1:0-3880 GCA_964657355.1 uncultured Buchnera sp. | reverse complement strand
CGTGGCATCGCCATCGGGCCGGTCTTCGCCGCGAGCGAGCCGAGGGCCGAGTTCGAGCGCGGGCGCATCAAGCAAGGTGCGGTGGACGGCGAGCTGACGCGCCTCGATGCCGCGGTGGAGAGGTCCCGGCGGCAGCTGGCCAAGCTGCGGGCTCGGCTGACGGTGTTGCCTGAAGACAGCCAACACGAGATCGCGCCGCTGATCGACGCCTACATGCAGATGCTTGGCCCCTCGCGGCTGCTGCGCCAGGCGCGCAAGCGGGTTTCTGAAAACCTCGCCAATGCAGAAACGGCGGTCTCCGAAGAGGTCGAGGCGCTGGCAATGGCCATGATCGGGCCGCCGGTCAAAATACCTCGCGAGCGCGACGATGCCGACGCGCGGCAACGGCGAGCCGACGAGATCAGGGAGACCGGGCGGCGGCTCATTCGCAATCTCACCGAGGCGCCGTTCAGGAGCTTCGCGAAAGTCCCGCAAGGGTCGATCCTGGTGGCCGAGACGCTCCGGCCCGCCGACGCCGCGCTGATCGACCCGTTGCGCATTGCGGGCCTGGCGACCGAGGAGGGCGGCGCGGACGGGCACACGGCCATCATGCTCAGGGCACTGGGCATTCCGGCGGTGCTTGGCGCGCACGGCCTGCTTGCCGCAGCCCGGCAGGGTAGCATTGCAGTGCTCGATGGAGCTGCAGGAACGATCCTTCTCAACCCGTCGCCCGCGGCGCTGGTGGCGGCCAAGCAGGGTGTGGCCAACTACGCGCGCGAGCGGCAACGGCTGGCGCGGCTGCGCAGGCTGCCCTCCGAGACGACCGACCACGAGCGCATCGAGCTGCAGGGCAACCTCGAACTGCTGGCCGAACTGCCTCTCATTGCGCAGTCCGGTGCAACCGGGATCGGGCTGTTCCGCACCGAGTTCCTGTTCATGAACCGGGAGACACTGCCGGACGAGGCGGCACAGACCGAGTTCTACAGGACCGTCGTCGAAGCGATGGACGGCGATAGCGTCACCATTCGCGTGCTCGACTGGGGGGGCGAAAAGGACATCGACGCATTGGTCGCGCGCGGCCTGGTACCCGATGTGCTGGACCACAATCCTGCCCTCGGCGTGCGCGGCCTAAGACTTCTGCTGCGACAACCCGATCTGTTCGAGACGCAGCTGGCTGCGATCCTGCGTGCCGCGCGGTTCGGCCGGGTGCGCGTGCTGCTGCCGATGGTCACCAACGCCGCCGAGGTGCGCGAGGCTCGAGCGATCTACGAGCGCGTGGCGAAGCGGCTGAAACGGCGCGGTGAGAAACTGCCGGACAAGCTGCCGCCGCTGGGCATCATGATCGAGACGCCTGGCGCTGCACTGGCTGCCGACGCACTGGCGCTGGAAGCCGATTTCTTCGCCATCGGAACCAACGACCTCGCGATGTACACCCTCGCCGTGGACCGGGCTGCCACGGAAGTCGCGGGCCTGTACGACCCGCTGCATCCGGCCGTCCTGCGTCTCATTCAATTCGCGACCGAGGCCGCGCTGCGCATGCGGATGCCGGTCTCCGTCTGCGGCGAAATGGCCTCCAACCCCAAGCTGACTCCGCTTTTACTCGGGCTCGGCCTGCGGTCGTTCAGCATGAACGCGTCCGCAGTGCCGCGGGTGAAGCAGACGGTCCGGGCCATCGCCATCGATGAGTGCGCTCGCTTCGCTCGCCGGGTGATGGAGCAATCCGATGCCACACGGATACGCGACCTGGTGCAGGGTTTCTCCGACGGGCTGCCGAAGTAGCCCCTGCGCGAACCGCTTCGGGAGCGCGGCTTGACGGGCCTGCTTCGTTGCCGCCATCGCTGCCGCCATGCACCCGCTGCTCGCCCGCACTTATCACATGGCCCAGCACGGGCTTCATGTCGCCACTTGGCCGGTTGTTCAGGGACTGTTTCTGGCGGCGGCGATCGCGGCGCTTGGGCGGCTAGCGGCACCAGGCCGTTCCAGACTCGTGGCGGCGCTGTCACTGCTCGGCGGCTGGGGTGCCGCGACTTGGCCGCTGTGGCAGGCGTTCCATGCGCCACCCGTGGCACGGCTTCCCGGTGCCGCAATCGCACTCGCCTGTTTCGCCATTGCCGCACCAGCGCGGGTCTATTCGGCAGCCGTGCGGAGAGGCGCCACCAAGGGCCGCAAGGCTGCTATCCATGCGCCATCCGTCGCCGCTTCGCCGAAATGGGCGTTGCCGGCGCTGTGCGTGGCTCTTGCTTGGTGGCTGCGTGGCGCACCGCTTGGCGGCAACGCCATACTGAACGGCATGGCGCTCTTCCTGTGCCTGCTGGCCACCTGGGCGATTGCGAACCGCATGACGAAAGGCGACGAAGGCTGGGCAGTCGTCGCCGCCGTCCTGACACTTTCCGGCTCGCTCTTCATTTCCGGCGCCTCTCCCCATTGGGCGACGGTGGCGCTGATACCGGTCGCGCCCGCACTGCTCCTGTTGGGATTGCCCGAGGCCGGAGCGGTCATGGTCGGCAGCGTTGTGATCGTGGCCGCCGCCGCGATCGTGGCGTCCAACCGGGGACGGTTCGTGCCGGTGGACGCGGCCTGCCTGCTGCCTTTGCTTGCGTTGCTGCTTGCAAGACGCATCGCGCCGCGGCGAAGGATGGTGGGCGCACTTGCCGCCGCCCTGATCTCCATCGGTCTGTGCTGGCTGATCAAGTCAGGCCTGAACGGGTTCCACTGACGACCCGGCACGGAGGCCAAGCTCCTCCAGGAGATCAAGATAGGGTGCCAGCCTGAGCAGAACACGTACCAGAGGCTGGAGCAGCGCCGAAGCACTCGCCGGCCATTCCATTGGTTCTTCCATGTCGATCTGGATGTGGTGGTCGGCAGAGAGGCTGACCTTCCAGCCATCCGGTAACAGCCGCGCCAGGTTCCTTAGGTTCTCGAAGGCAGCCTGCCGCAGGATGCCGGTTGCGGCGGTGCTGGGCACCCGTGCCACCGTCGCCGTGATGCCCACCACCTCGCCGTGCAGTTCGGCGGAGAACCGCCGTCCGCGCCACAGGAACGAGAAGGCCGACCGGACCGCGGTGCTCCGGAAGGTGAGGCGGCCGGTTTCGTCGATCAGGAATGGCCCAAGCGGCATCGGGGAGCAGAGCATGTTGGAGCGTCCGTGGCCAAAGCGCGGCGGAATACCGCACCGTGACGCTCATCTTGACCTCGGCGGATGAAGGCTTCACTAACCGGACCTCATGGCCCTTTTGGAATCGTTGCGGCTGGTGGTGGCGCCACCGCACCGGGCCGGTCGCCCGTTCATCGCAGCCGGATGCGGTGTCGTCGTGCTCGGCCTCTTCATCCACCACTTCGTGGGCTGGGTCGGCCTCGTTTTCGCCGTGTTCTGTCTCTACTTCTTCCGCGATCCGGAGCGTGTTCCGCCGCCGAGAAGTGGTGCCATCGTCTCCGGTGCGGACGGCATCGTCGTATCCGTAGAGCGTGCCGTGCCGCCGGCGGAGCTCGGACTCGGGCCGGAGACGCGCTGGCGCGTGGCGACTTTCCTGTCGGTGCTGAACGTGCACGTGAACCGCATTCCGGTCGCCGGCACGGTGAGCGCCATCGCCTATCGGGCCGGCACGTTCGTCAACGCCAGTTTGGACAAGGCGAGCGACGAAAACGAGCGTAATGCGATAGCCATCCGCCTGCCGGACGGCCGCAGTATCGTCGTTGTCCAGATCGCCGGCCTGATCGCCCGCCGCATCCTGTGCGACCTGCGAGTAGGTGATCCAGTCGCCACCGGCGCCCGCTTTGGCATCATCCGCTTCGGGAGCCGTACGGACATCTATCTTCCCGAAGGCGTGTTGCCGCTGGTATCGGTCGGCCAGACCATGATCGGCGGCGAAACGGTCATGGCCTTGCTCGACGATACGGCATC
>CAZZVF010000323.1:0-3893 GCA_964657355.1 uncultured Buchnera sp. | reverse complement strand
GTCGTGCAGGTGGAGACATTAACGCCTATCTAAAGCCTATCTAAAGCGGGGCGTGCTTTGTTGCCGCCGGCCTTGTTGCACAGACTGCTTGTTTCGGGTGATCAGAGCCGCATGAATCTTCCACCGATTAAAGTCGCCTGCGCTGCGTTTTTGGCAGCCTGCGTTCTATGGCCGCATGCCGGGTCGGCGCTCGAAAGCGCGCCGGTGACGACGGCGCGGGACACCGTGACGCTGGTGAGCGAGGCGGACAGCATGGCCCCGGGCAAGCCGCTCAGGGTCGGGCTGCACCTGAAGCTGGCGCCGGGTTGGCATACCTACTGGTCCAATCCTGGCGATGCCGGTGCGCCGCCTACGCTGGACATCACCGGCGCCAAGGCGGGGCCTATCACCTACCCGCTGCCGCAGAAGCTACAGGACGGCCCTTTCACCAGCTTTGCCTATACCGGTGAGGTGTTGCTGCCGGTGACGATCGCGTCGCCGGACGGCAAGCCACTGGCGATCGAGGCCCATGCGAGCTGGCTTGTGTGTGCGACCGTATGCGTGCCGGAAGAAGCGACGTTTCACCTCGATGTGCCATCCGGAACGGGCGCCTTGGGGAGCCAGGCTGCCTTGTTCGCAGCTGCCGATGCACGGACGCCGCGGCCGTCGCCATTCCCCGCGCATGTTGCACCCGACGGTACGCTGTGGCTGTCGGGCATGGGGCTGCCGGTGAAGGAAGCCTTTTTCTTCCCCGATACACCGGGCATCGTCGACCAGGGCGCCGCTCAGGCTGTCAAATCGGTTGGAACCGTCTTCACCCTGAAGCTCAAGCCGCTGCAGAAACTCGCACCTGGAGCCGGCCTCGCCGGCGTTCTGGCGATCACCGACAGCGGCGGCGAGAAATCCGCGTTGCAGGTTACGGCCACGCCGGGCGCGTTGCCCTCGGGCGTCGATGCGCCTGCCGTGCATACTACCGGGCTCCTGGACGCGCTGCTGCTGGCATTCGCGGGCGGGCTGATTCTGAACCTCATGCCATGCGTGCTGCCTGTGCTCGCGATGAAGGCTGTCGCGATCGCGCGGCTTTCGGGTGCGCAGCGGTCGCATGTGCGGCGCGAGGCGGCGCTGTACTGCCTGGGAGTCGTCGTAGCCTTTTGCGGTATCGGCGCGGCTACGATGACGGCGCGCGCGGCCGGTGGAGCTGCGGGGTGGGGCGTTCAGTTCCAGTCGGTCATATTCACGACCGCCATGGCCTGGCTGTTGTTCGGCATCGGGCTCAACATGTCCGACGTGTTCGAAGTCGGCGGACGGCTGGCGGGAACGGGCCAGGGGCTGGCCGCACGCGGCAGCTTTTTTACCGGTCTGCTTGCCGTGGTCGTAGCGACACCGTGCACGGCGCCCTTCATGGGTGCGGCACTGGCCGCCGCCCTCGCATTACCGGCCGCGTCGGGGATGCTGATCTTTCTCGCACTGGGGCTGGGCCTCGCCGCTCCGTACGGCGCGCTTGCGGTGGCCCCCGCGCTCGCTCGATTGCTGCCTCGGCCCGGCGCCTGGATGGATCTGTTCCGCAAGCTGCTCGCCTTCCCGATGTATGGGGCGGCGTTGTGGATGCTGTTCGTGGCGAGCCTGCAGGGCGGGCTGTTCGTGGCTCTGCTCGGCGGCCTGCTGCTTGGATTTGCCGCTTGGGCCTTTGGTTACGGGCAGTCGCACGAGGGACCGCGGGCGTTGACCGGAGCGGCGTGGATTGCGGCCTGTGCGGCCTTGCTGGTGGGAGTTTCACTCGGCTTCGAAGCACCGCGAAGCCACCAGGCCGTGCTGGCGTCGAGCGACGGATCGGAGCCGTTCACCACCAGACGGCTTGCGGATTTGCGTGACCGGCATCAACCGGTTTTCGTCGACATGAGTGCCGCGTGGTGCGTCACGTGCCTGGTCAACGAGCGGGTGGCGCTGGCTCCCAGTGCCGTGCGGCAGGCGTTCGCGGACCATCAGGTGACTTACCTGAAAGGCGACTGGACCAACCAGAACCCGGAAATCACCGCGTTCCTGAAGCAGTACGATCGCTCAGGGGTGCCGCTCTACGTGTTCTATCCGAAGTCCGGTGAACCCGAGATTCTGCCGCAGATCCTGACCGAGGCGGCGGTTCTAGCCCGTGTGCAGGCGCTCGGCTCGTGATGGCAGAGCCTTGTGACTCCCACTTTTCTCGTTATGGTAAAGGAATGAGTCTAGTTTCGCTTGCGTGAGTCTCGCCCGGGTCAGGTCCTTCGCGTTTTCAGGGATCGAGGCGGTGCCTGTCGAGGTTCAGGTGCAGATTTCGAGCGGTTTGCCGGCTTTTCTGGTGGTTGGGCTGCCGGACAAGGCGGTGGCCGAGGCGCGCGAACGGGTTCGTGCGGCGCTGACGGCGATGGGGCTGTCGCTGCCGCCGAAGCGGGTGCTGATCAATCTGGCGCCGGCGGATCTGCTGAAGGAGGGCTCGCATTTCGACCTGCCGATGGCGCTGGCGGTTCTGGCAGCCATGGAGGTGCTGCCGCGCGAGGACATCTCGCAATATGCGGCACTCGGCGAATTGTCGCTCGATGGCGGGTTGAACCCGGTGGCGGGCGTGCTGCCTGCCGCGATCGGCGCCGGCGCCATGGAGCTCGGGCTGATCTGCCCTGCGTGCCAGGGTGGCGAGGCGGCCTGGGCGGGCAGTGTCGAGGTGCTGGCGCCGCCTGATCTGTTGTCGCTGATCAACCATTTCCGCGGCACGCAGGTGCTGACACCACCCGATACGGCAGGCCTGCGCGATGCCGAGCCTTGCCCGGACATGGCCGAGGTGAAGGGCATGGAAACCGCCCGACGTGCGCTCGAGATCGCGGCGGCTGGCGGTCATAATCTGCTGCTCGTAGGGCCTCCTGGCGCCGGCAAATCGATGCTGGCGGCGCGTCTGCCGGGATTGCTGCCGGACCTCACGCCGTCGGAGGCGCTCGAGGTCAGCATGATCCATAGCGTGGCGGGCCTGCTGGAAGGTGGCCGGCTGGTGCGGCGGCCACCCTTCCGCGAGCCGCACCATGGTGCGAGCCAGGCTGCGTTGGCGGGTGGCGGCGCCAGGGCACGGCCGGGCGAGGTCAGCCTGGCGCATCGCGGCGTGCTGTTCTTGGACGAGCTGCCGGAATTTCCGCGCCAGGTGCTGGAGGTATTGCGCCAGCCGCTGGAAAGCGGCCGGACGACCGTGTCGCGGGCCGCGGCGCACGTGACGTATCCGGCGCGGTTTCAGCTCATCGCGGCGATGAACCCGTGCCGGTGCGGCCATCTGGGCGATGCGCCGCGTGAATGCGGTCGGGCACCGCGATGCGGCGAGGATTACCTGTCGCGCATCAGCGGACCGCTGCTCGACCGGATCGACCTTACGGTGCAGGTGCAGCCCGCATCGGCCGCGGATCTGTCACGCGCGCCGCCGGGCGAAGCGAGCGTTGTCGTAGCGGCGCGCGTGGCCGAGGCTCGGCTGGCTCAGCGAGACCGCGGCTGCACCAATGCCGAGGCCGATGGCAGCCAGATCCTGCTTTCGGAGGAGGCAAGAAGCCTGGCGGAACAGGCGATGGAACGGCTGCATCTTTCGCCGCGCGGCTTCACGCGGGTGCTGCGGGTCGCCCGCACCATTGCGGATCTCGGCCATTCACCCGGTGTGCGCCGGCAGGATATCGCCGAGGCACTCGCCTTCCGGCATCGGATTCCTGGACGACAGCTGGCCTGAGACACGGTTAGTACCCGGTGCCGGTGTATGGCTGTGGTGCTGCCGGTTGCGGATAGGCAGGCTGTTGGTAGGGCTGGGTCTGATAGGGTTGGGCGTAGCCCGGCGGCGGCTGCAGGGTGCCGGGCGGCGGCGACATGACCTGCGGGGCCGGTGGCGCGTCGTCCGACACGGTAGGTGGCGTTGCGGG
>CAZZVF010000322.1:0-3935 GCA_964657355.1 uncultured Buchnera sp. | reverse complement strand
TGGCGGAGCTCGTCGAAGCGGAAGCCGGGAATGGCGTCGCGCGGGCCCTGGGTCTGGCCTTCGATGATGTGGATATAGACCAGGCCAAGGGCGGACATCTGCTCGACCGCGTAGCCGAACGTCGCCTGCGGGTCGTTGTCGGCGATGTCCATGGCGGCGCTCGTGGGCGCGAAACGGATGCCGACTTGGTCGGCGCCCCACACGTCGGTCACGGCGTGGGCCACTTCGGTCAGGAAGCGGGCGCGGTTCTCGAGCGTGCCGCCGTAGCGATCGTCGCGGTGGTTCGTCTTGCTGCGCAGGAACTGGTCGATCAGGTAGCCATTGGCGGCGTGGATCTCGACGCCGTCGAACCCGGCGCGCTTGGCGCACTCGGCGGCGTGGCGATAGTCGTTGACGATGTTGGGAATTTCGTCGGTGCGCAGCGCGCGGGGCGTCACGTGAGGCTGCATGCCGGTTTCGGTGAAGGCCTGGCCTTCCGGCTTGATGGCGGATGGCGCAACCGGCAGCTCGCCGTTCTTCTGCAAATCCGGGTGGCTGATGCGGCCGACATGCCAGAGCTGGCAGAAGATATGGCCGCCGTTCTGGTGCACCGCCTCGGTGACGAGACGCCAGCCGGCGACCTGCTCGTCCGTGTAGATGCCCGGGGTGAAGGCGTAGCCTTTGCCCTGCTGCGAAATCTGGCTCGCCTCGCCGATGATGAGGCCGGCTTCGGCACGCTGCGCATAATAGAGCGCGTTCATCGGGCCCTGCGCGTCGCCCTTGCCGGCCCGGCTGCGGGTGAGCGGCGCCATGACGATGCGGTTGCGCAGCTTGAGCGGTCCCATGCTGACCGGCTGAAACAGGTCGCTCAAATCGGCGTGGTCCGTCGTGGAAGAGATATTCGTGTCCATGGAGACTCCGGTGGAAGTGCGGCTCGGCGGCTACGCGTAAATGGGATGAAAGATGCCTTGATATAGGTTGGCCGGCGTCGCTCAGCACAACGTAACAAGGTCGTCACGGTGAATGAGCTCATCCCGGCCGCGCCAGCCGAGGATGGCTTCGATGCGGTCGGACTGGTGGCCGGCGATACGGAGGGCATCGGCACTGCTGTAGCCGGTGAGGCCCTGGGCGAGGCGGGAGCCGTCCGGACCCTCCACGAGCACGGCGTCGCCACGTTCGAACACGCCGCGCACGGCGCGCACGCCGGCCGGCAGCAGCGAGGACCCGCTGCGCGCCAGCGCGCGTGCGGCACCCTCGTCCACCACGTAGGTGCCGGCGGGCTTCAGCGTGCCGGCGATCCAGCGCTTGCGTGCGGAGCGGCCTTCGGGGGCAGCCAGGAACCAGGTGCAGCGGGCGCCGTCGAGCAACGCACGCAAGGGGCGACCGCGATTGCCGAGGGCCACGGCCATGGCGCAGCCCGCCTGCGTGGCGATGCGCGCGGCCATGAGCTTCGTGCGCATGCCGCCCGAGGAAAAGCCCGGTGGCGGTTCGCCGCCCATCGCCTCGATCGCCGGGGTGAGCGCTTCCACCACCGGTAGGTGCATGGCGGCCGGATCGCGGCGCGGATCGGCGGTGTACAGCCCGTCGATGTCGGAAAACAGGATCAGCTGGTCGGCCTGGACCATTTCGGCCACCCGCGCGGCAAGGCGGTCATTGTCGCCGTAGCGGATTTCGGCGGTCGCCACGCTGTCATTCTCGTTGATCACCGGCACGCAGCCGAGTGCGAGCAGGGTGGAGAGCGTGGCGCGCGCGTTGAGGTAGCGGCGGCGGTCTTCGGTATCGCCGGGGGTGAGCAGCAGCTGTGCGGCTGTAAGGCCGTGCGCCTGCAACGCCTCGCTCCAGGCCTGCGCCAGCTGGATCTGCCCGACGGCGGCCGCGGCCTGTTTCTCGTCGAGGCGCAGGCGCGGCTGGGTGAGACCGAGCTTGGTGCGGGCCAGGGCGATGGCGCCCGACGAGACGACGATGACCTGCGTGCCGCGCGCCCGGGCGGCCGCGATATCAGCCGCGACCCCGTCCAGCCAGGCCGCGCGAGGGGCGGCAGCCTCGGCATCCACCACCAGCGCACTGCCCAGCTTGATGACCAGCAGGCGGGCGCAGGCCACGTCGGGCGTCACGTGTCGTCGGCGCGCTGCTTGGTGATGGCGTCTTGCAGATGGCGCAGCATTTCGGGCACGCCCTGGCCTGTGGCGCCGGACATGACGTGCACCTGTTGCTCCGAGGCACGCGCGAGGGCGGTGCGGCGGGACGACAGTTCGCGCGGCGTCATGGCGTCCGACTTGTTGAGCACGACCAGCTCCGGCTTATGCTCGAGGCCCGCGCCGTAAGCTTCCAACTCGCCGCGCACGGTGCGCCAGGCATCGACCACGTTGCCGGCCGCGCCATCGACCAGATGCAGCAGCACGGCGCAGCGTTCGACGTGGCCGAGAAAGCGATCACCCAGGCCGGCCCCCTCATGCGCGCCCTCGATGAGGCCGGGAATGTCGGCCAGCACGAACTCTTCCGAGTTCGACAGGCGGATGACGCCGAGCTGCGGGTGCAGAGTGGTGAACGGGTAGTCGGCGATCTTCGGCCGGGCAGCGGACGAGGCCGCCAGGAAGGTGGATTTGCCGGCGTTCGGCAGCCCGATCAGGCCGGCATCCGCGATCAGCTTGAGCCGCAGCCAGACCCAGCGTTCCTCGCCGGGCCAGCCTTTGTCGGCCCGGCGCGGCGCACGGTTGGTGCTGGATTTGAAATGCGTGTTGCCGAAGCCGCCGTCGCCGCCGCGGCACAGCACGACTTCCTTGCCGGGCACATCGAGGTCGGCGAGCAGCGTTTCCTGGTCTTCGGCGAGGATCTGGGTGCCGATCGGAACCCGGATGCGAACCTCGGGCGCGCCTGCCCCGGTGCGATCCGAACCGGCGCCGTTGCCGCCCTTCTTGGCGCGGAAATGCTGGGTGTAGCGGAAGTCGATCAGCGTGTTGAGGTTCTGCGCGGCCTCGAACACGATGTCGCCGCCACGCCCACCCGTGCCGCCATCCGGGCCGCCGAATTCGATGAAGCGCTCGCGGCGGAAGGCGATGACACCGTCACCCCCATCGCCGGACCGCACGTAGATCTTGGCCTGGTCGAGGAATTTCATGAGAACACACCAGAGGGCCGGGGCGCGTTCGAGAGGCTATCGCAAGCGCGCCCTGGACCAACCGGGGCCAGACGGCCCCGGACCCGCATTACTCCGCCGCTGCGGCCAGGGGCTCGACCGAGACCCATACGCGATCGTCGGCTTTGGTCTGGAACTTCACGCGGCCTTCGACGACGGCGAAGATCGTGTGGTCCTTGCCGAGGCCAACGTTGGCGCCCGGCTTCCAGCGCGTGCCGCGCTGCCGGATGATGATGTTGCCAGGAATGACAACCTCACCGCCGTATTTCTTGACGCCAAGGCGCCTTCCCTCGGTATCGCGACCGTTGCGGGACGAACCGCCAGCTTTTTTATGTGCCATCGGGTTCTCCTATGTCTCAGGCGGCGACGATGTCGGCGATGCGCAGCACAGTGACGTGCTGGCGATGACCGTTCTTCCGGCGGCTGTTCTGCCGGCGGCGCTTCTTGAAGATGATGACCTTGTCGAGCCGGTCCTGCGCAATGACCGTGGCCGTCACGCTGGCGCCTGCCACGATGGGCGTGCCAAGGGTGATGCCGGCCTCGGAGCCGACCGCGAGGATGTCGGTGAATGTAAAGGTGGCGCCCGGCTCGGCGTCCAGCTTTTCGACTTTCAGGATCGTGTCAGGCGTGACGCGATACTGTTTTCCGCCTGTGCGGATGACAGCAAACATATTCAGGCTCCATCTGTGAGCGCTGTTGCGCGCCCAATTCTTATCGTGAGGGCGTCTGCGCACCCCATTCCACGCAACAGGTCGCCCCGGCGCGGTCGGGCTTTCTAGTGTCGCGCCGCTGCCCGTGTCAACCGCCCCCTGCGTGCGGC
>CAZZVF010000321.1:0-3943 GCA_964657355.1 uncultured Buchnera sp. | reverse complement strand
AACAACTCGCCGCAGTCGCCGAACGTGAACGCATCGCCCGCGACCTGCATGACGAGATCGGCCCTTTGCTGTTCGCGATCACGGCATGGGCGGCGGCGGCGAGAATGCAGCAGGACGCGGGCAAGCCGGCAGCGGCGAATGCCTCCATCGAGGCACTGGAAAACGCCGCCGGCGAACTGCAGAACACCATCCGCGGACTGCTCCGTCGTCTGCGCGACAGTGCGCCTGCAACGACTGACCTTGCGGCATCTCTCAATGAACTCGTCGATTTCTGGCGAGCCATCCGGCCGCATGTCGTGTTCGACCTTGCCACCGGGGATGCTGCACTCAACGGGTCGGAGACAACCCTCGCCGCCTTGTTCCGCGTCGCTCAGGAAGCGATATCGAACGCCGTCCGGCACGGCGATCCGGCGCATGTCGAAATTCGGGTCGGGCGCGAGCGAAATGGGATAGCCCTCCGGGTGGAGGACGACGGTATCGGCGGCGACACTGAAGCCGATAGCACCGGCGGGTTCGGCATTTCCGGCATGGAAGAGCGCCTCCAGGCGGTTGGTGGTACACTCGAGATTTATCGTGCAACAGGCTGGAAGCTTCATGCCTGGGCACCAGCGGCGCCGGAGAACCTCGCTTGAAGATCCTGATCGTGGATGATCACGCGATGTTGCGCGCGGGTCTTGGCCAAGTGCTCGAAACCGCGTTGGGCGCAGAAATGCGCGAAGCCGGCAACGCTGACGGGGCGCTGAAGGAGGCTGCGGCTTTCCGGCCGGATCTGTGCGTGCTCGATATCGGGCTGCCCGGGAAAAGCGGCCTCTCCATCGTGCCCCCATTGTGCGAACTCGGCGTGCGCGTCGTCGTGCTGAGCGCCCACACCGAGCCGGTCTATGCAAAGCGGGCGCTGGATGCAGGCGCCTTCGGCTATGTCACCAAGACCGCCTCGCCGCAGGTGCTGCTGGAGGCGCTGCGTGCCGCATCCGACGGGCGGCGTTTCATCGAGCCCGAAGTCGCGCAGGATCTCGCATTGCGCAACCTTGCCGCGGGCGGCAAGCTCGATCGGTTGACCGCGAGGGAACATGAAATCCTGCGGCTCCTCGCCGCCGGGCAGAGCCTGACCGAAATCGCCGCAAGTTTCGGCGTGAGCTACAAGACGATCGCGAACACCGCGAGCCTGATGCGGGCAAAGCTCGGCGCCACCCGTATGGCGGACCTCATACGGCTCGCAATCGGAGCCCCGTAGAGCGTGATCCGACCTATCCGGATCAGGCAAGCGGCCGGATCCCTCTCCAGGCCTTTGTTTTGGCGGGCATCATTATCCTACGGGTGATCCCATCCGGTCGGATGATGCTCAAGCCAACTTTTTTCCGAGCATCTTCATCCGGCGGGTGATCACATCTGGTCGGATGATGCTCTAGCCGCCTCGCCAAAGCCGCAGATCGAGGCAAATTTCCGCGTCGCCTGCACCGATATCCGCGCTGCATTTTGGTGCGCCGGATTGATGAGGATGTTGAGGCTTACAGGAACGATGAAAGACGGTACTTGAAGGCACTCGGAGTGGCCATCCTGGAGCCAGGCATTCCCTGCTACCATTGGATCGTCGGGAACTTCGTCGAGCGTCGGTTGCAGGGCTGCTCCAAGGTCCAGCGTCACAAGCACGTAGTCTTCCGGCAGTAGCTCGAATGGCAGATCGAGGTGGACACGCACCTCCAGGACTGCGAGTGCGGCGCTCGATGCTGCGTAGATGACCGGACGGCCGGGACTGTTCCAGCGGCCGCCGTAGCGCCTGGCGTCTTCGCCGCTCAAATCGGCAAAGGGCGCCCGGCACAGCCGCCATGCCAGCATGGTTCGGGGAAGCTTCAGGCGCGCTTACGCTGCAATCCCATGCGCGATGCGGCCGAGCAGCGTTTCCACTTCGCGGGCGCCTTCATCGGTATCGAGCAGGTCGAGCGGGCGTTCGCCTGCGAGCGCCGCATTGGAACGACGCAGCCACAGCGCCGCCTTTTCACGGTTGCCCAAGGTTTCTTCCGTCGCGGCCAGCAGGCGCGCCACGCGGATGAGGCGGTCCGATTGCTCGGGCGTGAGGACACCGAGCTTGCGCCGGTTGGCGAGCGTCTTGCGCGGCAGAACAATCTGGTCGAGCTCGGATGGGGTAAGCCGGCCGCTATCCAGCACCGCCTGCGCCGCTCCCACCGGCAAGCCACGCCGTACCAGCATGACGAGATCCACCGGCGCCGCACCGATGCGGCCAACGACTGCCTGGCCTCCGACGACATCCAGAACGGTAGCGAGGCGGCCCATGTCGAAAATCCTTGGCGACATGCACGCCTACTTGCGGCATAGCCGTCCATGTCAAATGGTGCCAGATCAGACCGGCAGCCTGATCCGTGCGCGCAGGCCGCCGAGCGGGCTTGCTTCCAGCGTGATGTCGCCGCCATGCGCACGCACGATATCGCGCGCGATGGTGAGCCCAAGGCCGGTGCCCCCGGCGGCATCGCTCTCGAATGGCTTGAACACGCTCTCGCGCCGGTCCTCCGGGATGCCGGGCCCGTCGTCGTCCACCAGCACCTGAACCGAGCGGCCGATCGGGATCGCGGTCAGGGTCACCGACCGGGCGTGCCGGCGTGCATTGTCCACGAGGTTCGTGATGGCGCGCCGTATCGCGTCCTGCCGCAGCGGCAAGGTCAGCGATTGCGGCGTCTCGACCGAGACATCCGTGCCGGTGCGGCGCGCACTGGCGGCGACATCCTCCAGCACCGTGGCAATGTTCACATCCTGCGCCTGCTCGGCGACCTCGCCCCGGGCGAACGCCAGGTAGCCGCTGATCATGCGCTCCATCTCTTCCACGTCGGCGGTCATTTCAGCCGCATCGGCGGCATACGGTCCGGAACTCGGCAGCATGGCGAGCGCCAGCCTCAGGCGGGTGAGCGGCGTGCGCAGATCGTGGCTGACGCCGGCGAGCATTTCGGTTCGCTGGTTGAGGAAGCGGCGTATACGCTCCTGCATCCTGTTGAACGCAGTCGCCGCTCGCCGCACTTCGCTCGCCCCTTCCGGGCGAATGGCGCCGGTGTCCCGGCCCAGCCCGAACGCTTCCGCGGCTGCGGAAAGCCGCCGAATGGCGCGCACCTGATTGCGCATGAACAGGGCGGCGATGGTGAACAGTAGCACCGATGAGCCACCGAGCCAAAGCACGTAGACATAGATCATGCTGGTGTAGAGGCGCTTGCGCGGCGCCTCCACGTGCAGCACCGTGCCGGGCAACTGTACATCGATCAGCACCGATTGCGGATCGCCTGTCCAGTCCATTGTGTAGGGCCGTCCGACGCGCTCGCGCATGGCAATCGCCAGGTCGTCGTCCATCGGCCCCAGAATGTTGATGCGCGAACGGGTGGCGAGTTTGGCGCCTTGCTCTACCTGCATGTGCAAGTCGAAGTCGTTCTGGGCATTGCGCAGCACCCACGAGCGTTCCGCCGGAGTGTCGGCACGGTCGAGCAGCCGTATCGTCTGCGCGATCTCGCCCGCGACGGCGCCCGACAGCCGCCGCGAAATAAGGTCCAGGTGGCTCCCGTAGAAAATCATCAGCGCGACGGCCTGCACGACGATGAGCGGCACCAGGATGATGAGCAGCGAGCGGCCGAGCAACGACCGCGGCAGCACCTTCCTGGCCGGGCGCTCCCAGCCGGTCGCAAACCGCGTCATGCGGCGCGAGCGGCCATCAAATGCCCGGTTTCAGGATGTATCCACGGCCACGTACGGTGTGCAGGAAGCGCGGCTCGCGCGGATCCGCTTCGATCTTGCGCCTCAGCCGCGTCACCTGCACGTCGATCGCACGCTCGCCGGTCTCGTCCATGTCGAGTGCCGCGACGATATCCTCGCGCGTGAGCACCTCGTTCGGCCGGGCGGCCAGCGCCGCGACCGCCAGCGTGTACTGTCGCGCGTCGGTGGCGCTCTG
>CAZZVF010000320.1:0-3973 GCA_964657355.1 uncultured Buchnera sp. | reverse complement strand
CGAGGGCACCATAGACGATGCCTTCGGCTGCGGACTTCTTGCCGTCGTACATCAGCGCATTCATGAAGCGCGTGATGACGACGTCCCCGAATTTCGGGTCGGGCAGGATTTCGCGCTTAACGGCGCGGCGGCGGCGGCTCATATCCTGATCTCCTTACTTCGGCCGCTTCGCGCCGTAGAGCGACCGGCGCTTACGGCGCTTGGCGATGCCCTGCGTATCGAGCACGCCGCGCAGGATGTGGTAGCGCACGCCGGGAAGGTCCTTCACGCGGCCGCCACGGATTAGGACCACGCTGTGCTCCTGAAGGTTGTGGCCTTCACCAGGGATGTAGCTCACGACCTCGTAGCCGTTCGTCAGACGCACCTTGGCGACCTTGCGAAGCGCGGAGTTCGGCTTCTTCGGCGTCGTCGTATAGACGCGCGTGCAGACGCCACGCTTTTGCGGGCAACCCTGCAGCGCCGGAACCTTGTTCCGCTTTGCCGCCGGCTCGCGGCCCTTGGCGATCAACTGGTTAATCGTCGGCATTCAACCTGTTTCCGATCTTCTGGCGTCCGTCCCGGCATCGGCCACTGCGCGCCACCGTCGTCGCAAACACATGGCCCGCACGCGATGAGGAGGCCTCACCGGCACGGGCAAATCTCACAGTATCCGGCCTGGGTCACTCCGCGCTGGGTTCAGCTTAGGAGAACGGCGCCGCACACTCAGGTGCCTGCATTCGACGGCCAGCCCGCAGAAACCGGGGGTAGCCGAGGGGTGGTTAACTACGGGTAGGGGGTAGGCAAGTCAAGCCGTAATCCGGCGGTTTGGAGAGCCGGGGAGACGACCCAGACCCGTTGTATAGACAAGCCATCAAAGACGGCCAGGATTGGCTCCCGACCGTCGTTTGTCGTGACGCTACTCGGCAGCGCGGGTGATCTGGGCGGGGGCATCGCGCAGGATGGCGCGTTGCTGGTCCCTTCCGGCTGCGACGGCCTTGAGGCGGTTCATGACGGAGCCTGTCCCCGCCGGGATCAGGCGGCCGACAATGACGTTCTCCTTGAGGCCGGTCAGCTGGTCGGTCTTGCCGGCCGTGGCAGCCTCGGTCAGCACGCGCGTGGTCTCCTGGAAGGAGGCGGCACTGATGAAGCTGTGGGTCTGCAGGCTGGCCTTGGTGATGCCCTGCAGCACCGGCATGGCCGTCGCTGGACGCTCGTTCGCCTTGAGGCGCTTTACGTTCTCGGCGTCGACCTCCATGCGATCGACCTGTTCGCCGGTGAGATAGGTAGTGTCGCCGGGTTCCATGATCTCAACCTTCTGCAGCATCTGCCGAACGATGACTTCGATGTGCTTGTCGTTGATCTTCACGCCCTGGAGCCGGTACACGTCCTGGATCTCGTTCACGAGATAGTCGGACAGGGCTTCGACGCCCAGCACCTTCAGGATGTCATGCGGCACGCGCGGCCCGTCGACCAACGGGTCGCCGCGCAGCACGAAGTCGCCTTCCTGGACCGAGACGTGCTTGCCTTTCGGCACCAGGTACTCGGTCTCTTCGGACGTCTCGTCGTTCTTCACGATGATGCGACGCTTGGCCTTGTAGTCCTTGCCGAACTCAACCCGGCCGTCGTTCTCAGCGATGATCGCGTGGTCCTTCGGACGGCGCGCCTCGAACAGTTCGGCGACACGCGGCAGACCGCCAGTGATATCACGCGTCTTGCTGCCTTCGCGCGGTATGCGGGCCAGCACGTCGCCGGCATGCAGGATGGCGCCATTCTCTACCGACAGGATCGAGTCGGGTGAGAGGAAGTAGCGTGCATCGTTGCCGTTCGGCAGCTTGATGACCTCGCCGCTCGGGGATTTGAGCTGCAGCCGCGGCCGCAGGTCGACACCCTTTGCGGTCTGTTTGTAGTCCACCACCACCTTAGATGTGAGGCCGGTGACCTCGTCCATGCGTTCGACCAGGGTGATGCCCTCGATCAGGTCGAGATACTCTACCTGGCCGGCGAGCTCGGTCAGGATCGGCAGGGTGTAGGGGTCCCACTCGGCCAGCTTCTGTGCCCGGGTGACGGCCATGCCGTCGTCGGCCAGGAGCCGCGCACCGTAAGGCACACGGAAGCGGGCGCGTTCGCGTTGCTTGTCGTCCACCAGCACGATCTCGCAGTTACGCGACATCACCACCGGCACGCCCTGGCTGTTGGTGACCACGTTGCGGTTTCGTACGGTCACGGTGCCTTCGTGCGAGGCTTCCACGCTCGACTGCTCGGCGCCACGCTGGGCGGCGCCGCCGATGTGGAAGGTACGCATGGTCAGCTGCGTGCCGGGCTCGCCGATCGACTGGGCGGCGATGACGCCGACAGCCTCGCCGATGTTCACCGGCGTTCCACGAGCAAGGTCGCGGCCGTAGCAGCGTGCGCACACGCCGATCTGGCTCTCGCAGGTCAGCACCGACCGGATCTTCATCACCTCGACGCCGGCGCGCTCGACCTGCTCCGCCTCGGTCTCCTCGACCAGGGTGTTGCGTGGCAGCAGCACCTTGTTCGTGGCGGGATCGAGCACGTCCTCGGACGTGGTGCGGCCGAGTATCCGCTCGGACAGCGAGGACACGATGTCGCCGCCATCCATGACCGGACGCACGGTCAGGCCGCGCTCTGAACCGCAATCGATTTCCACGATGATGCAGTCCTGCGCCACGTCCACTAGACGACGGGTGAGATAGCCGGAGTTCGCGGTCTTCAACGCGGTGTCCGCGAGGCCCTTACGAGCGCCATGGGTCGAGTTGAAGTATTCGAGAACCGACAGGCCTTCCTTGAAGTTCGCGATGATCGGCTGCTCGATGATCTCGCCCGACGGCTTGGCCATCAGGCCGCGCATGCCGGCAAGCTGACGCATCTGTGCCGGAGACCCACGCGCACCTGAGTGGCTCATCATCCAGACGCTGTTGGTCTGGCGACCCACTTCCTGCTTGCTGATCTCCTTCATCATGGCGCCGGCGACGCTGTCCGTGCAGCGCGACCAGGCATCGACCACCTTGTTGTAGCGTTCGCCCGCGGTGATCAGGCCGTCCTGATACTGCTGTTCGAACTCCTTCACTTCGGCCTGGGTTTTGGCAATCAGCTCCGGCTTCTCGGCCGGGATGATCAGGTCGTCCTTGCCGAAGGACAGACCTGCCTTCGCCGCCTGGATGAAGCCGAGCCCCATCAGACGGTCTGCGAAGATGACGCATTCCTTCTGGCCGCAGTGGCGATAGACCGCATCGATCACGTCAGAGACGTTTTTCTTGGTCAGCTGCTTGTTGAGCAGGGAGAACGGCACGTTCGGGTGCTTCGGCAGGAGCTGCGCAATGAGCATGCGGCCGGGCGTGGTCACCACGATCTGGCGCTTGGCGGTGCCGTCCGGCTCGATCAGCTCCATGCGGGCGCGGATCTTGTCGTGCAGCTTCACGGCCTTGGCGTTCAGGGCGAATTCGATTTCGCCGATGGTGCCGAAAGCCGTGGCGTCATTGTCCTTGGTCGCGCGGAAATCCGCGGTCTCGAGCGACAGATAGTAGAGGCCGAGCACGATGTCCTGGCTCGGCACGATGATCGGCTTGCCGTTGGCCGGGCTCAGGATGTTGTTGGTCGACATCATCAGCACACGGGCTTCGAGCTGGGCTTCAAGGCTCAGCGGCACGTGCACCGCCATCTGGTCACCGTCGAAGTCGGCGTTGAACGCCGTGCAGACGAGCGGGTGCAGCTGGATCGCCTTGCCTTCGATCAATACCGGCTCGAACGCCTGGATGCCGAGCCTGTGCAGGGTGGGCGCGCGGTTGAGCATGACGGGATGCTCGCGGATCACCTCTTCGAGGATGTCCCAAACCTCGGGACGCTCCTTTTCCACCATGCGCTTCGCCGCCTTGATGGTGGTGGCGTGGCCGTATTTCTCGAGCTTGCTGTAGATGAACGGCTTGAACAGCTCGAGCGCCATCTTCTTCGGCAGGCCGCACTGGTGCAGCTTCAG
>CAZZVF010000319.1:0-3974 GCA_964657355.1 uncultured Buchnera sp. | reverse complement strand
TTGGCCTCGGAGGCGGCCCACCCTCGCACCCGCAGCACGCCGGCCCGGTTCACCACGGCATCCTCGACAAACACGCGGATCGGCCAGGAGGCGCCGGCACGGTCCGCGCTTCCGGCGGTGGCCTCGGCCTGCTTGCCGATGCGCACGCCCTTGCGGCCGATGTCGCCGAGCCCGGTGCGCACTTCCACGACAAGCTGGCTTTCGGGCGTCAGGCGCAGATCGGCCGGGACCTCGGCTGCGAACGAGAAGCCGCAATGGTCGACGTGCCGGTAATGCGGAAAGCCACGCGCGACGTCGGGTCGCGGCAAGCCATAGCTCGCATGGGTCAGCAGCCGGTCGTCGATGAACACGCTCACTTCGGTGACGTCGGCGGGTGCGATCGCATAGCCGCTGCCGTTGATGCGCGAGCCGGGATGGACGGCCTCGCCGGGCTTTGGCTGGTCGATGCTGATCAGCACGAAGCCGCGCGAGGCCGCCTCGGCCGCAACGCCTGCCGGGGCGGCAGCTGCCTCCCCGGCGCGTCCGCCGGGAAATCCTGGAAGTGCCACCAGCACACGGAGGAAGTCGCGCCAAAGTGTCGAGTCGCGCAGGCCGGCCTGTCCAATGGCGTCGAGATTGAGAAAGCGCAGCAGCCACTCGCGCTGTTCTGCGGGTGGCCCTGACGAGAACCGTTCATGCGGCAGCGGGCGCCCGGCCATCAGCGGGTCGAGCACGCCGCTCTGGAATTCGCCGGACCCCATCAAGGCGCGCAGGAAGGCGCGGACGGGGCTGCTCTTGGCATCCGCGATGACGAACGAGTTCTCCGGGTCGCGGCCGAGGAAGATCTGGTAGCCCATAAGGACGTCGAGGTCGGTGCCGCCGGCCTCGGCCGCCTCGGTGAAGCCCATCTCGCCGGGCGGCGCGCGCCGTTGGGGTGGCGCCGGAGGGGGCGGAGGCGGCAGGCCTTCAACGTCCTGGCCCGGTCGGAACCCGGCCACTTTCCTACGCGGCTGCTCGGTATCGCTCATCGCCTGTCGCTCATGGCGGGTAGCAATACCGGCGCCTTGTGTGGGAAGGAAGGCTGCCAATCCCCGAGGGCAAACATGCTGCCGGCCTTGTTCGATGGCGCGTTCGACAGCTACGCGGACGCGGTGCGCGGAAGTGCAGCCACGCCGCATCCGCTATGGGTTTTCGTGCACGTGCCGAAAACCGCCGGAAGCTCGCTGCACACGGAAATCGGCGCGATCCTGCAGCCTTCGGCCAACATCGATATCGACCACACCGACACGGCGCGCCCCTACAAGGAGCGGTTCGACGAGGCGGTGCAACGTTTCGTCTCCCGGCACCTTGCATCGCCGGTGCGTTTCGTCACGGGTCACATCAATGCGGGGCAGGTCGACGTGATCAGGGCTCAGGTGCCGGATCTGCGCTGCTTCACCATGCTGCGGCATCCGGTGGCCCGCATCGTGTCGGATTACCGGTTCCAGCGTTCGGCGATGAACCAGGCGCGGGAGGATTTCATCGCACGAACGCCGTCATTCGCGGCGTATGCGGCACGACCCTACGTCCATAACAAGATGGCGGCGCATCTGGTGCCGCGTGCGCTGCTGGAGCGCGGCGACGTTGCCGAATGCGTTGGCCACATCCTGCAAAAATACGCGTTTGTCGGCCTGCAGGAGATGTATCCCCTGGCTTTGCGCCTGCTCACCACGCAGATGGGGGAGATGCGTGCGCCGCGCGTGTCGGCCCGGGTCAACCCGGAGACCGCAGCGAGCCGCGTCGTGCTCAGCGCGGCTGACGAACAGGACCTGCTGGTGCGCAACAAGCTCGACCTCGGAATCTACCGCGCGTTCCTCACCCGATGGCGCGCCATTCGGCCCGCCCTGCGCGACTATCTCCTAGAGAGGATGCCGGAGGGAGCGCCTATCAGCGCTCCGGATCCATCGGCGCCACACGGTCCAGGTAGTCCTCAAGCTCGGCGCTGATTGCCGTGAAGCGGGATGCGATGCCCTCATGGATGGCGATATCGAGTGCGTTGCGTTCGCATATCGCCTGGCGGATGGCCGGTGTCAGATCCGCCGGATTCTCCTCGCTTGGCGCATTCAGCCTGCGGAACACCTTGGGACGCTGCGGCGAGCCGGCCATCGTGGTGATGACCCGCAAGGTCAGCGGATAGAGTTCCTGCACGCCGATGAAGGCGTAAGTGGAGATGAGGTGGTCCACGCAGGCCGCCGCGTCGCCCGATTCCCGCAGGTCGCGCGGGATCAAGTGGGCCGCGATCTTGTTCCACTCGCCCTCAAGATCGAGGTAGGGCTCGATCGTGGCGTATTCGCTGCGGAACGCCTCGTGGCCGGGGTGCATGGGCGAACGCTGGTAGCGATAATCGGAGACATAGCGCGCGACCGGATCGCGCAGCAGGGTCATCGGCCGGATGGCCGGCACCTCCTCGGCGATGCGCTGGACATGTTCGGCCATGATATGGCCGGTGCAGTAGCGATGCCGGCGCTTGTGCGCGGCCGCGATGAAGCGCCCGACGGCTTCGTCGAACAGCTCCGCATAGGGCCTGTTCTCAGCTTCCGCATAATCGATGAAGATATGGAAGCCTGGCTTGAGCAGCGGCATCAGCTCGCCGTTGAGCGAACTGCCGGCCGTCTTGGGCACGTGGCTGAACAGCCAGAGCGCGTTGCCGCCGACGAGCTGGCTGAAATACTCCTGAAACCGGCCTTCGAAGAGCAGCGGCAGCACGTCCCTCAGCGGAGTGGCGCTCGCCTGCGGCTGCAACGGCAAGTCGGTCGGGGAGGACAAGGTAGTCTGCACTTGTGAAATGGCCGTCTCGCTCCGCTTCGGTGCGTCCTTTGCGAACGCTACCATCCTGCTCCAGACCGCAGCCTGCCCGGCAACTCCGGTCATCAGTGCATGCATCCGATTAAGCTTACGAATTGTAGCAGGTTTCCGGATGCAATTGCCGATCTGATGCTGTGAGCCTCGTCGCGCGGGCCCGCTTGCTCAGAAAGCTGCCAGTTCAGGCTTGACAATTCCGAGGATAGCCAGCACGCCACCGAGGACTCCGATGAGAGCGCCTCCGCCGGCCAGCAGGAGCGACCCGGTAATGACTGACGCGGTCACCAGCACGATGCCGAGCTGCAGTGCAGCGTTCGCGTTGTCGAACGCCTCCAGCCTCTCGCGTGCCGCGTCCCGCGCCTCTTCGAGCTTGTGCGCCTTGTCGGCGAGCGCCGTCTTGCCGTCCTTGGGATCGCTTTCGAAGTGCGCGATGTCCGATTTGAGCTTGGCGCCCAGCGCATCGCGATCCGCCTGGCTGGCACCAGGCAGGATGGCGGTGAAGTCGGCAAAGCCGCGCGCCTGGTTGGCCCGGATGGATTTCGCCTGATACTGCGCCCAGGTGTCGGAGGCGGCTACCGCGTCTTCCGTCATGTGGGTCTGTGCGTGCTGCGCACCTTGCTCGCTGAAGGCGAGACCTGCCGCGAGAATGGCAATGAGCAATGCGGTGTGACGCCTGCCTTCGCCCGCGGCTTCCTTGGCATGTTCGTGGGTTTCGAGCGCCTCGCCCATCCTGGTTCCTCTGCGTGTCGGCGCCCGGCTACGGAGCGGTTTCTGGTATTGCGGGCGCTGCCAATACAGCAAGCGCCTGTGCCGGTCGAATGCGGCCATCGTATAAGGCGCGGCCGACGATAACACCTTCGATCCTGCCGCACTCACCCGGCGGAACGCGCGAGGCGGCCTGCTTCAGCGCGTCCAGGTCGGCGATGCTGCCGACACCGCCGCTGGCAATGACAGGGGTCTGCAGCATCGCGGCCAGTTCAACTGTCTGGGCGAGGCTCAGGCCGGACAGCATGCCGTCGCGGGCGATGTCGGTGTAGATGATCGCCGCAACACCTGCGTCCTCCAGCCTCAAGGCCAGTTCGGTCGCCGGCGTGTCCGAGGTTTCTGCCCAGCCTTCCGTCGCGACAAATCCGTCGCGGGCATCGATGCCCACG
>CAZZVF010000318.1:0-3975 GCA_964657355.1 uncultured Buchnera sp. | reverse complement strand
ACTTCGCGGCGCAGCACGATCATCTCGCCGCTACTGGGCAGATGTTAGCCAGCGCCTTTGCGTTTCGCGGCGCTCACAAGCGCCGGTTGCATGACTGCGCCGGCGCGGCAACGCGCTCCCCGGCAGCGCAGCGTCGTCCGGGCGCGCCCGCCTGCCGCATCGAAGCATTGGCACGGGACGTGCTGAGGCTGCCCTGGTTCAACGTCGCGCCGGGCAGCATCCACGGCTGCGGCGCTGCCGGCTGGCCAAGGAGGAGATGAGCACGGTGACCAAGTACAAGTTGGAATACATCTGGTTGGACGGGTACACCCCGGTGCCAAACCTGCGCGGTAAGACGCAGATCAAGGAATTCGACAGCTTTCCGACCCTCGAGGAGCTGCCGCTCTGGGGCTTCGACGGCAGTTCCACCATGCAGGCGGAAGGCCGCAGCTCCGATTGCGTGCTGAAGCCCGTCGCCGTGTTCCCCGACAGCGAGCGCCTCAACGGCGCGCTGGTCATGTGCGAAGTCATGATGCCGGACGGCGAAACCCCGCATGCGTCCAACATGCGCGCCACCATCCTCGACGACCCGGGCGCCTGGTTCGGCTTCGAGCAGGAATATTTCTTCTACAAGAACGGCCGCCCACTCGGCTTTCCCGAAACCGGCTACCCGGCGCCGCAAGGCCCCTACTACACCGGCGTGGGCTTCAAGAATGTCGGCGATATCGCGCGCAAGATCGTCGAGGAACATCTCGACATCTGCCTCGCCGCCGGCATCAACCACGAGGGCATCAACGCCGAAGTCGCCAAGGGCCAGTGGGAATTCCAGATCTTCGGCAAGGGCTCGAAAAAGGCCGCCGACGAGATGTGGATCGCACGCTATCTGCTGCAGCGCGTGACCGAGAAATACGGCATCGATATCGAATATCACTGCAAGCCGCTGGGCAACACCGACTGGAACGGCTCCGGCATGCACGCGAACTTCTCCACCACCTATCTGCGCGAGACCGGCGGCAAGGAATATTTCGAAAAGCTGATGGCCGCGTTCGACGAAAGCCGTGAAGAGCACATCGCGGTGTATGGTCCGGACAACCACATGCGCCTGACCGGGCAGCACGAAACGCAGTCGATCCACCAGTTCAGCTACGGCGTGGCCGACCGCGGCGCCTCGATCCGGGTGCCGCACAGCTTCGTCCGGAACAACTACCGCGGTTATCTGGAGGACCGGCGTCCGAATTCGCAGGGCGATCCGTATCAGATCGCCTCGCGTATTTTGGCTACCGTGGCTAAGGTGCCGGCGTAGGTAATCAATAGGCAAGCACTACTTTTCTGGAGAAAAGTAGCAAAAGACTTTTGCAATGCTATCGCGCTTCTCTCCGGAAGCGTGTCCATAATAGCAAAAGTTTTTTGGTTCTTTGTTTCAACAAAGAACTACTTGCCTTTACTTCCCGCTAACCCGCGCCCCGGCGAAGCGGCCAGCGGCACGATCTGCTGTGCCGCCTGCCGCCGGTTGGTCGAGGTCGCTCGCGTCCCGTATAAGATCGCATGCAGATCAACCTGGACCGCGACCGCTCTGCGATGGTGCTTTCCGGCGCTGCGGGACGACTGCGCGCTGCCTGTTCCACCCGCGTGCAGATACCGGCATCCACCATCGCCGCGTTCTATGTCGTGCTGGCCGCGGTCTTCGTCCTGCTTCTCGCGGTTCTCATGCCGCCGATACAGGGCCCGGACGAAGGCGCGCATTTCGTCAGGGCCGACCAGATCAGCCGCGGCTCCCTTATCTCCAGAAGGCTGGATCCCGGCGCGTCCGGCGGCGTGATCGATCTCGGCATCATGGAGGCGATCCATCGCTTCTACCCGATCGTCGTCGAACCCGCCGCCCGTGCCCGGCCGGCCATGTATTCCCCGATCGCCTGGGGCGATGCCGGCCAGTGGAGCTTTCCCAACACCGCTGTCTACCCGCCGATTTTCTACCTTCCCGCTGCAGGCGCGATCTTCCTCGGCAAGCAATTCGGCGCCGATGTGTTGCACACCGATATCGGCGCCCGCATCGCCCAAGGGATCGCCTCCGTCGCAATTGCCGGAGCGGCGCTCAGCCTGGCCGGCCCCGCTGCCCTATGGCTGTTCGCATTGCTGCTGCTGCCATCCTCCGCCGCACTCATGGGATCGCTGACGCAGGACGGCCCGATGCTGGCAAGTGCGGCACTCGCCGCCGCCTACCTGCTTCAGCTCGGCTTGCCGCGCGAGCCGAAGATCCACCGCCGCCACTTGCTGGTCGCCAGCGTCATCATCGCCCTGATGGGCATGTCGCGGCCGCCTTACGCCGCCATGGGCCTGCTCATGCTGGCGCCGTCGAACGTGCCCTTGCGCACCCGCCTGATATTCGGCGCCGGCGCGTGGCTCGCGTCGCTGGCGTGGTGGGTCCTTTGTGCCGTCCACATCTTCGTCAGCGTCGACCAGAGCCACGCCGCCGATGCCGCGGCGCAACTTCATCTGCTGCTGACGCATCCCGGCCGCATCCCGGCCTTGATCGGTGCGTCGCTGCAGGCCGGATTCGTGCAGGACTATGCAGGCTTCTTCATCACCACGTTCGCGCCGCCGGGCTGGTTCAACGCGGTCGCCTGGGTCGTGCTGGCCTATGCTGCGATTGCCACGATCGTTTGCGGATCGGTCGCCAAAGGACGCGCCGTCGCGCTGACCGGGATGGCGGCGAGTGCTGCCACGGCCGGGATATTCCTGCTCCAGTATCTCACCTGGACGCCCGTAGGGGCCGCCACGGTGTACGGAGTGCTCGGGCGCTATTTCCTGCCCGTCGCGGCGCTGCTGCCGCTCGCCATGATCGCGCGCCCGGACTCGCGCTGGCGCATACCGGGGATCGCGCTCGTTCCGCTATTCGGCTTCCCCGTCGTCAGCATCGTGACGACCCTGCGTCACCTGGTCTTCCGCTACTATTTCTGACCGGGGTCCGCCAGCCGGACCTACACCGCTGGACTTCAGGAACACGTAGCGGTGACCTGCCGTCTCGGCGAAGCGGTCGCCGTCGAAGTGGGCGTCTCGTTCACCATCTTCAGCAGCGACCGGTCGAAGTTCAACGACGTCCTGCTCGCGAAATTGGCGCCGACGTCCGCCCCCGCCTTGCTGTCCTCGAAGAACAGCCTGCCGCCGACCACGACCGCCAAACCTGGGTTGCAGGAGGCGCGGCGTGCATCGGCCACCGTCCTGGCCAGATCCTCGGCCAGGTGTTCGCGCCGGAAGGCGAGACTGAGCGACAGATCGAGCACGTCGAACCATCTGGTCGACACCAGGTCCTGCAAGGCACGGTCGTCCGTCGGGTATTCGCAATGCGGCGTCCAGCCAGCGGCGCGCAGCACGGTCCCGTCGAGTGCGGCACCCAGCCGGTGCAGCTCGCCCGGCTCCGGCGCGACCAGCACCGAAAGGCGCTGCGACCCGAATGGCAAGTCGAGCGCCGTAGCGCCGGTCAGCAGCCGCAACGCGGTCTGCATGCGGCACATCCCGAGCGTGACGTCGAACTCGCTGCAGAAATCCTCGCTCCACAGATCGCCCAGCTGGCGCGCCGCAGGCTCGAACAGGGTGGCGTAAAGCGGTGTGAGCGAACCGCCCGCACCGCGCATCTCCTTGATCAGTTCGCGCGCGGCGTTGTCGTCCGGCCCGATCAGCAGATTGGCGAGCTCCGACGCACGCAGGCTCGCGCCCGGTACGGTCTGGCCATCTCGGGCCTCGTGACCGTGCGACATTTGCGGGATGATCTTCGACAGGATGATCTTCTTGAGCACCGCGGCCGTGGCCTGCTGCAACGTGCCATGCGAGGCGAAATCGGGCGCTTCACCCTCGGCCGCCGCGCCGGGGGATTGCGGCACCAGCTGGAGCAGCAGCGTCGGCGCCGCCCACGGCCGGCTGCGCAGGCCCTCGATGATGTCGTCCGGCGGCACGATGACGTCGCCGTTCCACCCCGCGACCGACTGGTCACCATTCCAA
>CAZZVF010000317.1:0-3976 GCA_964657355.1 uncultured Buchnera sp. | reverse complement strand
TGCGGCACGGTGACGAAGCCCTGCGCCGTGATGGCGAATCCGAAGCCTTCCTGCCCGATCCTGGCGCCGGGATAGACGTAGACGCGATCGCCCAGGATGGCGTGGGAGACGCTGGCGAGCGCACCGACCCTGCAACCTGCTCCCATCACGACGGCGTCCCCGATGACCGCACCAGCCTCAATCCAGCATCCGGGTCCGAGTTGCGCCCGTGCGCCGATGACGGCAAGCGGACCGATCTCGCAGCTCGGGTCGATCTGCGCGGTGGGGTCGACGACAGCCAGAGGGTGAATTCCGGCGCGCGGCTGGCGGACCGGATGGAACAGGGTGGCGATGCGGGCCCAGCTGGCATGCGGGTCGTCGGCGACCAGGGCGACGGTTCCGGCCGGCACACGGGATACGAGTTTAGCGCTGACGACGACGGCGCCGGCGCGCGTCGCGTCGAGCGCGCCGGCGTAGCGGATGTTGTGCAGCACGCTGACATGGGTGGGGCCGGCATCCTGCAGCGGCGCAACGCCGGTTAGCCGGGGTCCGGGCGGAGCGTGGTCGTGGCCGTTCGCGTAGCCGTCAGCGGAGGCGATGCCACCCGCTTGGGCCACCTCGGCGACCGAAAACGGGCCTGCGCGTTCGAAGAAGCGAGGGTCCCCCAGTGGAGGCGAAGGGGCCGGGTTCCCGGATTCTGGTATTTCGTTCAAACCGGCCTCATGGCGGCGCCCGGCCTCTCTCCCGGCGCTCAGTGCGCCGGCGGCGAAGCCGGTGCCGAGACGGTGGTGGCACCGGGGGCCGGAGAGCCCCAATCCTTCGGCAGGGTGGCGGGATCGACGTTGTCGGCCGGGATCTGTACCGTCGGCAGCACCTTGTTGAGCTGCGCCACCACGGCGTCGGAAATGTCGAATTCCTGCACGTTGAGCGCCACCTGCGAGCGGTGCAGCACCAGGTTCATGCCGCGGCTGTCGGCGACCTGCCGGATGATCTGCACCAGTGTGCGTTCGATCTGGCCGAGGGCGACCTGACCGGCCTCCTGGATGATGCGGTTGCGTTCCTGCAACTGCCGCCGATCGGTGTTGACGCGCTCGCGCAGCGTGCGCTCACGGTTGCGGCCCTGCTCGGGCGTCAGCTTCGCGGCATCGGCCTGCAGCGACTGCTCCATCTCGCGCCAGCCGGCCTGGGCCTTTTCGACGTCGACGCGGAGCTTCTCCTTGCGCGCGCCGATGATGCGCTGGACGATTTGAGCCGCATTGGACTGGCGCATCACGTCGGGCACGCCGAGCACGCCGATGACGGGCGTTGGCGGTGCCTTGCCCTTTTCGACTGGCGGCAATGCGGGCACCGCAGGCTGCGGCAGGTTGGGCATCGGCTGCTGCGGCGCGTCGGGATCCTGACCCGGATCCTGTTCGGCCATCGGGGCTGCCTGCGGCGGCGGCAGCGGCACCTGGCGCACCTGGCGCTGGCGCGACGGGGTTACCGACGGCGCACGCGGGGCGGCCGGCTGGTTCGGCACGAACCAGCCGGGACTGCCCGCCGCCTGGGCGTGCGCCCCCGCGACGATGGCTGGTTGCAGCAGGACGAGCGCCGCGAGGCATGCGGCGTTGAGCAGGCGTTTACGTGTCACTGGAACCTCGTTCCGAAGCCGAATTTGAAGACCTGTGTCTGGTCGTAGCTCTTCTTGAGCACCGGAATGCCCAGGTCGATGTTGATCAGCCCGAAGGGGCTTTTCCACGATACGCCGACACCGACAGCAAGACGCGGGCTGCTGTCGTCGTAGTAGCACTGGCTGATCTGGTTGCCATGCGGATCGACGATCTGGCCCTTGGAGTTGCGCGCCGAGGTCGCAAGGCAGCTGGTCAGCGCGTTGGGCGGCACGTTCAGGCCGGACAGGCCGCCCAAATCGGCGAAGGCGCGGCCGGTGATGCCGAAATCGGCGGGAACCGGCAGCGGAAAGTGGAATTCGGTCGACTGCGTATAGATGAAGTTGCCGCCCAGGCTGTCGCTGCCGTGGTAGATGCCGGGCGTGGTGCACTGGCCCGATGCGGTCAGGTACTGCGCGCCGACGGCGCAGGCGGTGTAGGCGACCGAGTGCGGGCCGACGCCCTGGTCGAGGAAGCCGCGCAGATTGTCGCCGCCCAGGAAGAACCGGTCGATGATGCGCTCGCGGCTTTGCAGGTTGTAGAGGTAACCGGCGCCGCCCGAGAACGAGAAGCCCCAGTCCGAATTGCCGGTGAACCGGTCGAGCGGCAGGAAGTAGGTGCCGTCGACCTTCGAGCGGATGTAATTCGAATCGCCGCCGAGACCGGCGAAATCCGTGCCGAAGCGCAGCACGAAGCCCCTGTGCGGATCCACCCGGCTGTCGCGATAGTCGAACGACAGGGTCTGCCCGACCTGCGACAGCAGCGAATAGCCCTGCTCGTCCTGCACGTAGATACTGGCGTATTGCGAGATGTTGTTCACGTCACGGTCACTCACGAGATATGTGAATGCCTGGCTGACATGGTCGTTGTAGGCGTAGCCGAGCCGCAGCGTCACGCCGTAGCGCGTCTCGCTATAGTCGGACACATACTGGTTGTTGTTGCTCAGGTAGAAGATGTCCGCGCCGGCCACGAGGTTGCGGTCGAGGAAATACGGGTCGGTGGCGGAAATATCGATCTGGCTCTGCAGTGCGGCGAGCGTGCCGTTGATGCCGGCGTCGATTCCGGTGCCGATCAGGTTGCGCTCGCGCAGCCCGGCCTGGCCGAGGATGCCGTCGGTGGTCGAATAGCCGCCGCCGAGGGACAGCTCGCCGGTCGCTCTTTCGGTGATTTCCGTGTTCACCACCACCTTGTCGGCGGCCGACCCCGGCACCGGGGTCAGCTTCACGTCGGTGAAGTAGCCGAGGTCGGTCAGGCGCGTCTTGGTCAGGCGCACCAGCGCCGGGTCGTTCGGATCACCTTCGGCAAAGCGGAACTCGCGCCGGACGACCTTGTCCTGGGTGCGCGAATTGCCCGTGATGTCGATTCGCTCGACGTAGCTGCGCTTGCCCTGGTTGATATCGAACTCGAGGTCGACGACCTTGCGGGCGCGGTTGCGGGCGATGCGCGGCTCGACGCTGACGAACGGGAAGCCGGCCAGACGCACCTGGTCCTGGATCGCGTCGCCGCTCTTCTCGACCAGGCTGCCGTTGTAATACTCGCCTTCCTCGACGCGCAGCAGCGGCATGTACGGAGCGGCCGAAAGCTTCGGCACCTTGCTCACCAGGGTCACGTGGCCGACCCTGTAGCGCTCGCCTTCGGCCAACTGGAACGTCAGGAAAAAGGCCTTCCGGTCGGGCGACAATTCGGCGACCGTGTTGGCCACCTGGAAGTCGGCATAGCCATGCTCGAGGTAGAAACGGCGCAGCAATTCGCGGTCGAAGTTGACGCGTTCCGGGTTGAACTGGTCGCTGCTGCTGAAGAAGCGCCAGAGGCGCTCCTCGCGGGTGTCGATCACCGCCTTCAAAGCGCCTTCGGTGAAGGCGTGGTTGCCGACGAAGACGATGCGGCTGATCTTGGTCTCGGGACCCTCGACGATGCGGAACACGACGTTGACGCGGTTCTGCGGCAGGCGGACCAGTTCGGGATCGACGGTGGCGGCGAACCGGCCCTTGGCGGCGTAGGCGCCCAGCAGCTTCTGGCGATCGGTCTGCGCCATGCGCGTGGTGAAGACTGCGCGCGGCCGCAGCTGCAGCACCTTGCGCAGGTCGTCTTCCTTGACGTTGTGGTTGCCCTCGAAGGTGATGGTGTTGACCAGCGGGTTCTCGGTCACCTTCACGACGAGGTCGTTGCCGGAGCGCTGCATGCTCACATCGGAGAACAGGCCGGTGGCATAGAGCGTGCGCAGGCTGCGGTCGACGCGGTCACCGGAGAACGAGTCCCCCGGCTGCACCAGCATGTAGGAGAGGATGGTGCCCTCCTCGATGCGCTGGTCGCCGACGATCTTGATGGCCTGGATCTGATCGCCAATCTGC
>CAZZVF010000316.1:0-3990 GCA_964657355.1 uncultured Buchnera sp. | reverse complement strand
ATCCCTTGCCGGGCGCGAGTGTCGCGCGCGCGGCCGTGTAGTGCGTGTCTTCGCCGGTGTTCAGGATGTGGCCACGCCAGGCCACTTCGTCACCGGCATAGGCTGAGACGAGGACGGCGATGGAGAGCACATCGCGAAACGGCGCCAGCCATAAAGGTGTCGGTATTGCACCGATCGAGCGTTCGATACTGCGGCCGAATCCGGCTCGCAAGGCGATTGCAGCGGCCAGCATCACGAGCGACCAAGGTTTGGCCCCGGTCATGATGACCGTGAGCAGGCCCCAGAATGCGGGAAACTGGATGGCGGAGATGGCGAATCCGAGCGGCTCGACGGCGCGGATGGTGCGGGCCCAGCGCAATTCGTGGCGAAACAGGGCGGCGATCCCTGGTTCGGCGACGGTAGTGGCCGGTACCGAGGCGGCAAGCGTTACGTTCTGCCCGAGCGCGCGGACCTTCATGCCGAGCACGGCATCGTCCGCCACGAACGGCGACAGCGCGCGAAAGCCGCCCACCCGCATCAGCGTCTCGCGGGTGAGCGCCATGGTGGCGCCCATGCAGTCCTGCCGTCCCAGGCTCCGGGCCATCAGGGCGCCGGCGGCGAAGTTCTGGTTGATGTAGGCGGCACCGAGGAAGCCCGCGAGGCGGCCGGTCGCGGGCAGGCCCGTATAGAGGCTGGTGACCAGGCCGGTGCCGGGCACGGCGAGGGCGTCGGCCACGCTGGCAAAATAGCCTTGCGGTGCATGCATGTCGCTGTCCGACACGAGCAGGACGTTATGCCGGGCGGAGGGGAACATGTTCACCAGGTTGCCGACCTTGCGGTTCACCCCGTGCGGCGTGCCGTCGACGACCAGTTCCATGTCGATCTTGGGAAACTGGTGACGCAGATGGGCGACCGTGGCGATTGCCGGGTCGCGCGGATCCTGCACGCCGAAGACGATCTGGAACTCCGGGTAATCCTGCGCGCAGAAGCTGGCGAGCGCCTGTTCCAGCATCGGCTCGTCGCCGTGCAGCGGCTTCAGCACGGTAATCGGCGGGCGCCACGCGGGTGGCCGGGGCGCGCGCGCGAAACGGCGCACGGCAAGCCAGCCCGCCGCCGCCTGAACGAAGCCGGCGAGCGTCAGCGCCGCCACGACAAGGGCGGGGATGCAGGTCTGTGTAAGAATATGTGTCAGCACTGGAATGTTATTGATGGTGCATCAACGACGATTTCTCAAGGAGAGCCCGGCTGACCTGCGTTGCCAGGAGAGCTGGCATTGATCGTGCCGCCAGAGAGCGTCTGCACCTTGGCCTGCAGGCTGGCGATCAGCTTGTCCGCTCCACCTGCGATGAGGCTGCGGAAGTCCGAGCGCTGGACGGCGGCCTGGCTGATGGTGCCCTGTTCCAGAACATCGACGGCCTTCCACGCGCCACCGGTGTTCCGCATCACGTAGTCCATCCGGGTTGGATCGCCGGATTTCGGCACGATCTCGGTCTCGACGACGCGATCGGCGCCGATGCTGCGGGTTTCCGGCAGCAGCTTGATCTGGTCGCCCGAATCCGTATTGAAGTTGGCCGCGTAGTTGCTGATCGTGTAGGCACGGAACACGGCCAGAAGCTGCTTTTTCTGCGCGTCCGGGATGGCCGACCAGTGCAGGCCGACGCTCGTTTGCATAATCTGCTGCAGGTCGAAAGCCCCATCGACAACGGGGGCCAACGCCTTGTAGCGCGCCGGAAACGGCTGGCTGCCGATCTTTTCCGCCTGTATGAGCGCCTGGTTCAGCGTCTCGATCGGCGCGGTCGGACTGGACTGGGCGAACGTCGCCTGTGGCGCGCCGGCAAGCAGGCAGGCGGCGCTGGCCAAAATAATAGCTTTCATAGGTTCACCGCCTCCTTGGCGTCACGGCCGAGGGCGCCGAGAACCGTGCGGACGATGGCCTTGTGATCGAGGCCTGCCTCGGTGATCTGCGCCGCCGGGCTCATATGGTCGATGAAGCGGTCCGGTAACACCATCGGCCTGAAGCGCACTCCGCCATCGAGCAGGCCTTCCGTCGCCAGATGCTGCATGACCAGGGCGGAGAAGCCGCCGACCGAGGCTTCCTCGACCGTGATGACCACCTCGTGATGGCGCGCGAGCTGCTCGATGAGGGCGGTATCGATCGGCTTGGCGAAGCGGGCGTCGGCCACCGTCGTCGGCAGGCCGCGCGCCGCGAGTTCGTCGGCGGCTTTCATCGCGTCCGCAAGCCGCGTGCCCAGGCTGATGATGGCGACGCGGCCACCATCGCGCAGGATGCGGCCGCGGCCGACCGGCAGAACTTCGCCCCGCTTTGGCAGCACGGCACCGACACCTTCGCCGCGTGGGTAGCGAACGGCCGAGGGGCGATCGCCGATCGCGGTCGCGGTCGCCACCATGTGGACCAGCTCGCCCTCATCGGACGGCGCCATGACGACGATGCCGGGCAGGCAGCAAAGATAGGACAGGTCGAAGCTGCCGGCATGGGTGGCGCCGTCGGCACCGACCAGGCCGGCGCGGTCGATGGCGAAACGCACCGGCAGGTTCTGCAGCGCCACGTCGTGCACCACCTGGTCGTAGCCGCGCTGCAGGAAGGTCGAGTAGATCGCGGCGAACGGGATAAGGCCCTCGGCCGCCAAGCCGGCGGCGAAGGTCACCGCGTGCTGCTCGGCGATGCCGACGTCGAAGAAACGCTCCGGGAAGCGCTTCTCGAAGCGGTCGAGCCCGGTGCCGGAGGGCATCGCCGCGGTGATGGCGACCACCTTGTCGTTCGTCTCGGCCTCGGCGATCAGCGCGTCGGCGAACACCTTGGTGTAGGTCGGCGGCCCGGCGGGAGCCTTCACCTGCTCGCCGGTGATGACGTTGAACTTGGCGACCGCGTGCAGCTTGTCGGCGGTGGCCTTGGCGGGCGCGTAGCCGTGGCCTTTCTGGGTGATGACGTGGAGCAGGATCGGGCCCGAATCCTCCGCGTCGCGCAGGTTGCGCAGCACCGGCATCAGGTGATCCATGTTATGGCCGTCGATCGGGCCGATGTAGTAGAAGCCCATTTCCTCGAACAAGGTGCCGCCGGTGAGCAGCCCGCGCGCATATTCCTCGGCACGCTTGGCGGTATTGTCGAGGCCCCAGGGCAGGTGCTTGGCCAGCTTGCCGGCGACTTCCCGCAGCGAGAGGAAGCTGCGCGAGCTCATCAACCGCGACAGGTAGGCGCTCATCGCACCGACCGGCGGTGCGATGGACATCTCGTTGTCGTTGAGCACGACGATCAGCCGGCTCTTGCGGGCACCGGCGTTGTTCATCGCCTCGTAGGCCATGCCGGCACTCATCGCACCGTCGCCGATGACTGCGACGACATGGCGCTCGGGATGTCCGTTCAGCTCGTTGGCGACGGCGAAGCCGAGGCCGGCCGAGATCGAGGTGGAGCTGTGCGCCGCGCCGAACGGGTCGTATTCGCTCTCGCTGCGGCGGGTGTAGCCGGACAGACCGTTCTGCTGGCGCAGGGTACGGATGCGGTCGCGTCGTCCGGTGAGGATCTTGTGCGGATAGGCCTGGTGGCCGACGTCCCAGATCAGCTTGTCGGTCGGCGTGTCGAACACCGCGTGCAGGGCGACGGTAAGTTCGACGACGCCGAGCGAGGCACCGAGATGGCCGCCGGTGGTCGAGACCGCGTCCACGGTCTCGGCGCGCAATTCTTCGGCGACCTGCCGCAGCTGGTCGTTCGAGAAGTTCCGCAGATCGGCCGGCACGTTGACACGGTCGAGCAGCGGCGTGGCGGGCCGTCCTGACGTCATGCGCGCCTCACCTTTAATCTCGTCCATCCGGTTCGTACTCCTGGCCTAATCTGCTTGGCCTCGTAATGTTCGCTGCCTGCGTCGGCATTCGCATGAGCAACTTCGAGCCGCCTCGGAGCCGCGATCTGCCACACGGCGAGGGCAAAGTATAACGCCGGGAACCGGTTTTCGCTCCGTATGGCACCTGGTTCCTCAACCTAAGTTCTGGCACCTA
>CAZZVF010000315.1:0-4023 GCA_964657355.1 uncultured Buchnera sp. | reverse complement strand
CCCGGCAACATGGCTTATACTACTGCGATTTCGTAGTAAAAAGGACCGAATTCCCACCGGCCGCGCCATTCAGATTAAGTGAAAGCACAGAAGCTGAATACAGGGTGTCAGCGGCCAGACCAGGAACGACTACTGAATTTCCGGTTGTCACAGCATTAAAGTGCACAAAGTAATTAGCTTGCGGAACAACCTGGATCAGGTAACCGTTCGTGTTGGTTGACGGTGTCCATGTCAGTTTGACACTGCCGCTGGTCGGCGTTGCAGTAACCCCATGCGGCACGCCGGGCGGTTGCCCTGTTCCGAATTGTGTGACCAGCAGATTGAAAGCATAAATGTTATTGTCTAGCGATCCCCAGCCGGAAACGTTATCGAAGCCGCGTCCGGCGTTAAACCCGGCAATGCCATAATCGCTGATGTCCCCGTTATCACCTTCGATCACGTCGTTATATCCGTAGCTATTCAATCCCAGGTAATATGCCAGGGGGTTATAGAAACCGATATTTGGAAGCCCGGCAGCTTTTCGCGCGTTGTTTAAAACCGTGCTCATACCGGCCCATACCGGCGTCGAAAGACTGGTGCCTCCGATTTGCAGCCACCCGCCATTAATCTCCGAATACACGGCAACGCCGGTCGCTGGACTGCCGACCGCGGCGACATCCGGAACATTGCGCATCGTCGGCGATCCACCATTGGGCAGTCCAACAAACGCGCCGGAGGGATTCAGCTGGTAGGAAGGAATTGGCCAGTACCCACTGACTCCCCCTCCGGTTGCGCCAGCACCCTGGCCCAGCAGATTCCAGGCTGTCTCCGCGTAGTATCCCCCCTTTGGAAGGGTAAATAGTGCTGTGCCGCCCACGCTTGTGACATAGGGCTGTGATCCAGGGTCCTCAACGTTAAGGCTTTGACTGTAGCGTCCGTAGGCGCCACCGTCCCCGGACGACACGAACACTGTTTGCCCTTGCGCCGCCAATTGCATCAATACGACGTTTTCGGCCGAAAGTGCTGCATTACCCTGGTTAACTTCGTTGTCACCGTAGGAAATGCTTATCGTTTGCGCAGTATCATCTTGCGCCATAGCAGCCAGAGAGTCGAGCAAGGCTACTGTGAACGGATCGTCACCTTCTTCATAGTCTATTATCCGCTTAATAGCCGGGTTTGTACCGATCAGCATATCGATATCTAATACCGATTCAGCCTCAACGCTGGGATTATTCACTGCGCCTTTATAACCGTTTACGTTAGGGACAAGAACCGGAACCGGACTGATATGATAGTGGCGCTCGAAGCGTGCAATATCGCTCTTGTAAAAGCCACCTTGCTCGAAGACGGCCACAGTCTCCGTGACTGCTGGGTTTAGCTGGACCGGGATGTCATAGGCGGCCCGTAGATCTACAGGACTATAACCTCCACCCACGCCCGTGCCGCCGGCGCCAAGGGGCCTAGGAACGTTCGGGTTTGCCAGATGTAAAAGGGGAGCGGTGCGGGTTGCGCTCGCGAGACCAATGACTCCAACAACACGCCCAGCTAGCGAGGCGGGCAAAATGGGTGCCGTTAAAGGGGCGAAGCCCATCTGTCCGCTCGGCGTACGATACGTCGCAAGCTTAGTATTGAAAAGCATCTCGACGGTCGCTGCGGCACCGCTGAGCGAGAGGGTAGTACGCGCATCGGTCCGCTGCCCTACAGCCAACCCATTGGACGTCGCCCACGCACTAAGCGCGTTGTAGTCCGAGAGGCTCGCTCCGAAACGCTTTCCGTATTCTGTTGGAGTGAGATATTTCCCGTAAAATAAACTATGAGGATCTGAAACCCTGCGTACGAAAATTTCCGCACCAATGGGGTCGCGTAACGGCAGAGCTAAAATCAAGCGCAGAGGCGTATCGGCTTGTACCTCACCGACCCGTTCCCCGAGAGACGCGGCCGGCGGCGAGTTAAACACCGAAGCTGCACATGTCGCTACCGGGGCGCCCACTCCGAACGTTGCGCCGATCGCCCATACCATGAGATGACGTTTCAATTTTGGCTCCGCTGGGTAACTGAGTGCAACGCATTCGACGTCGGCAATGTAGCTGACCACTGATATGCGGCAACCCTTATTTGTTCTTTTGAAGCAGTGACCTGACCAGCTGCGCGGGATTACCTCCAGCGTCTCAGTGACGACCTCGCCCAATTTGCGGTGCCGTTAGCCCGTCGGCATAGCGTGGCGCTGCCGTGGAGAACGTGGCCCATACGTGCGTCATTCCATGCCGGCGAGAAGAGTGCGCCATCTGTTTTTTTAGTTAGTCGTGTGTTTCGTGGAAGGAGCGTTTTACCGTGGCTTCCTTGAGGTCCGGTTGATTCGTTTGACTTGCCCATTCGTCTACGGACCAGACGGATCACCCGTCGGATAAAGATGCTCGCTAAAACAAAGAGCTAGAGCATTTTCCGGCAGGCATCCTGATCCAATAAGGTCGGAACACGCTCTAGTAAGCGCCCACCCCTTTCAGCACGACATTGATCAGCGCCGGGCCCGGGTGGACCGGGAAGCGGTTGCGCAGGCGGATCGTGGCGGCGGGTTGACGGCAGGTGTGCAGGCGGCAGCGCAGGCGGGGGACCAGTGTCACCAGCGTCTGGGCGGCGCCGTAGCGGGCGATGAGGCTGTCGAGGGGGATAATGCGGTCGTCGCGGCAGGCTGGGCAGGTTGCGATCAGGTGCCAGCCTGCGAGATCGGAGAGTGGCAGTCGCATGAGCGTCGTGCGGCGTTTGTCGGTGCTGGTGTTGTGGCCCATGGTGGCAGGAAAGCAGGAGAACGAAAAAAGAACAAGGGGTGCTGCCAGCCCCTGTTCTAAACAAAAAAGTTTTTTTGTTTCTTTGTCTTAACAAAGAAACAGTTGTCTTGCCTGCCCTCAGTGAGGCGTCCCGTCCTTATGCGTGTCGCCGCGCTTATCCGAGTATTTAAGGTCGATATCCGGGTAATCCACCTCGTCCTCCTCTCCGCGGCGGGAGCCTATTTCCAGCAGGTAGGCCGGTTCGCTGGAGCGGTTTTGCAGATGGTGGCCGTCGGGATCGCCGGCCTTGAAGCCGGCGCAGTCTCCGGCGCGCAGGGTTTCCTCGCCTGTGTCGGTGACAAGCACCACTTCGCCTTGCACGACCCAGACGAACTCGTCTTCTTCGGTATGCCAGTGGCGCTGGCTGGACCAGCTTCCGGGGTCGAGTTTCTGCAGGTTGACGCCGAACTCGGTGAGGCCGGCGGCGTCGCCGAGGGCGTGACGTTCGCGGCCGAGGCAGGGTTTGTCGAACGGCGGCGGATAAGTGGAGCCGGCGGTGCGCGGTGCGTTGGCGATGGTGATTTTCTTCATCGGTTGCCGCCTTCTGTTGCGTGCGTTCCGCCGGCTCCGGTTTGCTACTTTTGTTTGATATTCTTGGCTTTTGCCCAGGCGATGTAATCGGGCGTGGCGCGTGCCGGGAAGATGATGTGGTAGGCGTCCTCGTAGGCTTCGGCGGCTTCGGCGGCGCTGGCTGCACCGCGCAGCGTCACCAGCGATGCCGCGAGCGTGCTGGCCGCATTGGCGCGTTGCACGGCGATGAGGACTTTCTGCATGTCGACTTGCGGTGCTTCGTCGCGCTTAGCCGGGTCTTCGCGTTTGGCGGGCGTTTTCGGGGCGGTGGCCATGGGATGCTCCAGATCTGATGCATCTGTGTGCCATGGACTTGCGCGTACCGGAACATGCAGCCTTTCGGTCTATCGCGCCGCCGGGTGGGGTGCAGCGTCCCGCTTGGGCTCTGCCGGGGCGATGAAGACAGCGTCCGCGACATCGGGGTCCGGGCGATCGCAATCCGCCTGGTTTTCGGTCAGCAGCACGGCGCTGTCGGCCAGGCCGAGGGCTGCGAGCTGGTGCGGCACGCCGCTGCGATGCTCGATATGCCCGGCGCCCATGATGGCGACGACCTGCCGGCCGGGCGCCTGCATGCGCTGGGTCGCGATGCGCTCGGCCATGGCACGGTCCCACAGCAATTGCGCGTCGACGAAATGCGCCACGCGGTCGG
>CAZZVF010000314.1:0-4029 GCA_964657355.1 uncultured Buchnera sp. | reverse complement strand
AATTCCAAGGTCCCCTGAATTCCAGGGTAATTGTTGCTTGACCCGTTCGGCGGCCCGGTAACGCAAAGTGCAAGTCGGCTTGTATGTTACGATGATGTTGGAAATTCTGCCAACCTCCCCACTTTCGAACGAGCGGTTCGTGGAAGTCGGCCTCTGGTGCGGCTGGCTATGGACCGGACGGGAGATCACTCCCGACAGCCCGGAAAAGGGCACGCACGAGAAATCAAGCAACGGCCGCGGTGGCAGAGATAAGGCAGAGTGACGACGGTCTCATGGACACTCCCTTGACATCACTGCGTGGCTCGATTGGCGTAAAGTGGCGGAAGACTTACTGTGTAGCAAGTCACTTGTAACGTCATCAGCGGCGTCCGCGTCCATATTGGCGGGCAAACGCGACATGAACACTCCGAACGCTGGGTGTTCTTTGCGTTAATGTTAAGTTCACGATCCTCGTTGTAATTACATTACGAAAAGCTTAAAGTAATCGCATCATAGACATCCTACGATCACGTAGCCTCTCAGTCTGCTGCCACGAGGGAGTTCGGACACCTCGACGGCGTGACCGCCGGGATCCCCCGGAAGCAGCCGCTGGCGGGGCGCCACAACGCTCCGCTGGCACTTGGCTTCGGCGTGGTGGAGATCGGCAGCGGCGCGGCTCCGCCACGATGTCGATTTGCGCGGCTCCGCCACGACCATTGCCGGTGCGGTCGAGCGGCCGCTTCCTGGAGCTGACATGCCAGGCGCAAGTGGCCGCCTGGAACCCGACCGGCGAGCCCTGAAGTTACGGTCGGTCAGCCAGGCAATATCAGGCGCAGGACGATTGCCACTGCACTGACCGAAATCACGCCCAGTGCCCAGAGGCCGACGAACCACGCGAGCCGCCGCCAGATCGAGGCAATCTTCCCGGTGGCGCGCTCCTCGGGGGCCCGCTCCTCGGTGAGGCGCTCCTCAGTGATAATGCGCGCCTTCCTGCACCTTGCCGCGGAACACCCAGTAGCTGAACCTGGAATAAAGCATGATCAGCGGGATCGCACCGACGCACCCACCAGCACGAACAACTGGCTCGCCCGCGGCGCCGCAGCCTGCCAGATGGTCATGTCGGGCGGCACCACCATCGGGAAGAAGCTGATGCCCAGGCCGGCGAAGCACAGCGCGAAGATGCCCGACAAGATCCAGAACGCCGAGAGGAAGGTGCCGCGGGCCCCATGCAGGTGGCGAACACGTGCAGCCCGCGGCCGACGTGCTCCATGCCGAACGGCATGACGCCGCGGAACCCGGCCTCCAGGAAGAAGGCGGTCAACACCTCGTAGGCCATGACGTGGCCGATCACGGGCCCGGCCTTGTCGGAGTATTGCGACCAGTTGGTGCCGGTATTGGCTATAAGCGCCCTATGTCCGAGCCTGACAAACCATCCGCGCCATCATCGTGGACCGTCGGCGAAACCGTTCCATGGACCGTGTCGTGGACCGGCGAGGAAGGTTTCGAGCTTATCGAGTCACAGGATTTTCCCGGATTGATCGACCTCGTGCAAACCGAACGGCCAGGCCACGGGCTGCCGAAGTTCAAGGCCCTGCATGTGACCCGCCATCGCCTGGGCATGGCGCGCCACATCTGTCACGTTTGCGGACGCCCGACCACGAGGAGTGACCGCTACCTTCTGCCGGTGCAATCGGGCGGGTTCGTCGCTGTGGGCGACGATCCTTTCCGCTACGCGGCGAACGTGCCGCCACTGCATCTGGCCTGTGCGGCAAGGGCTCAGCGCCTCTGCCCGCATCTCGGCCGCGCGACCATTCCGCCGGTGGCGTATCCCGGCGAGGACAGCTTGCTGTTGCCGCGCCGCGACGTGGTGGAAGGCATGGAGGAACTGGCGAAGACCGTGTCGCCGAAACTCCCGGTGGTGTATAGCTGCCTCCGCCTGTTCGGCCCGCGCTTCAGCAGGAAAATCCGCAGGCTGCGGCAGGAACACGCCCCGCACGAATTCGCCCGCTGACGCTCGGCGCAGCGGAAACGCGCGCGGCTTTCTGCGTGCTTTCGTGCCACACGGTGCAACGCGTCGGATGCCGCCAGGACTTCGTTAACCTGTGTCGTCTAAGCCAGTCCCACGATATCTGGCGGAACAACATGTTGGGCAAACACGGACCGTGCCGGCCGCAGCTCTGGCCGCAACGACAATGACGCGGCGCGGCGAGGAGGAGCTCGCGACGTTCGAAGTGGCGGCACTGGACGAGGTGGCTGTCCATTTGGCGCCGGCTACTGTGGCGGGCTACCTGCTCAACATGGCGCGGGACGCCGAGGCGTTGGGATGCTGTTTGCGAGGCGCCGGCGAGGCGGGGGGTGATGCAGCACTCGTCGAGCAGGCGCACCGAATTGCCGGCAGCGCGGGCTTTCTCGGTTTTGGATCGATTGTAGCGGCGGCGCGCGCCTACGAAGCGGCGTTCGACGCGACGGCGACGGGAAAAGCGCGCTACGCAGCCGACCTTGCGGAGGCGCTCGAGGCCTCGTTGCCGATCATGCGACAACAATTTGCGCGCTTCACCGCAATGGCGGCCGCTGATTGTTGACCCTGACCGAATTCGTCCCGCCGTGTGCCATTCCGGCGGGCTGCTCTTAGAGCATCATCCGACCGAATGGGGTTACCTGTCGGATCAAGATGCTCCCCGACAGGAAGAGCTAGGGTTATTTCCGATCCACTTCAATCGGAAAAAGCGCTAGTTCCGGCGAGTCGGCAAAGGAGGTTTCGTTCCATGTTATGCATTGCTTAAGAGCCCTCCTGTAGACTTCTAGCAAAGCCCAAAAGCGTTGGGCACCTGCGAGTGTTTGTTGGAGCCTTTTTTCATGCGCTTTAGAGGCGACGCCATAGGGTCTCCGATCATCCCGTCCGACCAGGAGGAAGAAATCGAAGACCTGGACGATGGGTATGCAACGGCGGCCGGGGGCCTGGTACCCGCGATCGAGGGCGAACGAATTCGCCTGAAGAACGAACGATCGGCCTGTGAAGCGAGCTTGCAGAAACTCAATTTCGACCTGGCGAACCTTGAAGCCGAACGCGAGCTGTTGAAGGACGCCGTACAGGCCGACCCGCTTGCAAGACTGCGTCTGGTGGCGAGCATGGGCGACGATCTGCGCACCTCATTGCACGCAGTATTGGGTTACGCGCAGCTATTCCGCATGCGAGGCGGGCTCGATCTGACGCAGACCGCCTGGGTGAACGCCATGCTTGCCGCCGGCACGCAGTTGCTTGGCAAGGTCCATTGCGTCGTCGGTCTGGCAGACGTCGGGACAGACCCAAGTGCGTGGGTGATCGTTGACGAACCGCCGCCTGCCGACCAGGAAGCGAACGCGACGGGCGCATATTCTGCAGACGTGGACGCCGGCGGAACGGATGTTTCCCACTCGCCGGCGCAGCTTGTGCTGCATGTTTTGGTCGCCGACGACGTTGAAATGAGTCGTGAGATCGCGTCGAAATTCATCCAGGCGGCGGGTCATACCGTTGTCGTGGCAAAGTCCGGCGCGGAAGCTGTCGCCGCCGCTGGATTGACGGATTTCGACGTTATTCTGATGGATGTTCGCATGCCGGACATGGACGGGATCGAGGCGACTCGGCGCATCCGCGACATTGTCGGCGCACGTGGGCGCGTGCCGATCATCGCACTGACCGCGCAGGCGTTGAGCTGCAAGGTGGATGCATGCCGGGCGGCCGGAATGAATGGACATCTCGCCAAGCCGTACCGTTATGACACGCTCAATGAAGCGATCCTTGCAGCGTTTGCCGAGGCGGCCGCCAAACGTGGTGCTGAGACGGCCGGCTGCAGTGCTGCAACGCATTCCGCCGGGGGCACCGCGCGAAACCTTCGGCCGGGAAATCTGCCTGTGCGGAAGGGCAGCATCAGCAATCCCGCACTGCCAAGTGGCGGCATCAGCGCCTGGATCGATATCAGAAGCCCCTGGAACAGCAGCGCGGTGGCGGGGCGGTCGAGCCATCCTGGGGCAGGGGGCTCCTATATTCTCGATACGCAGTTCAAGATAAAG
>CAZZVF010000313.1:0-4031 GCA_964657355.1 uncultured Buchnera sp. | reverse complement strand
CGAGCAGAGCAACCAGTATCGCGTCGTGATGACGGCGGATGCCGACTGGATCACCGATCCCGGCTCGCTGGCGAAACTGCGTGTTCCCGGCACGGTCGCGAGCTTTGGCGCCAACGGGGCGGCGCAGACCGCGAGCAGCACGGTGGCGACAACCAACACGGTCGCCCAGGTGCCGCTGCTCGCCGTCGCACACATCGAACGCGTGCTGTCGCCGCTCGTCATCACGCACCAGGCGCAGTTCCCGTCCACCACGATCAGCTTCAACGTGCGCCCGGGCGAATCGCTCGGCGAGGCGGTGACCGCCGTGCAGGATGCCGAGGCGTCCATCGGCCTGCCACCGTCGATCACCGGCAATTACTCGGGCGATGCGGCGGAATTCCAGCGCTCGCTTGCCGCCGAACCGTGGCTGATCCTGGCCGCCACCGCGGTGATCTACATCGTTCTCGGCGTGCTGTACGAAAGCTTCATCCACCCGGTCACCATCCTGTCGACGCTGCCGTCGGCCGGCATCGGCGCCCTGCTCGCGCTGATGATCTTCGGCGCCGATTTGTCCATCGTCGCCCTCGTCGGCATCGTGCTGCTGATGGGCATCGTGAAGAAGAACGGCATCCTGGTGGTCGACTTCGCACTCGAGGCCGAACGCACGCGCGGCCTGTCGCCGGAGGAGGCCGCCGTGGAAGCCTGCGTGCTCAGGTTCCGCCCGATCATGATGACCACCGCCGCCGCCCTGCTCGGCTCGCTGCCGCTGGTACTCGGCCGCGGCACCGGTTCAGAACTGCGCTGGCCGCTCGGCGTCGCCATCGTCGGCGGCCTGCTGCTGAGCCAGATCCTCACCCTCTACACCACGCCCGCCATCTACGTCGGCTTCGAACGCCTGAGAACCCGCGGCCGAGGCGTACACGTGCCAGCCCTGATGGCAGTAGAATGAGCCTAACGAAATGGGGTTTGGGGCCGTCTAGCCCCAACCGGTCACCTGATCGCTCAGCTCCATGAACTTCTCCACCCCGTTCATCCGCCGGCCGGTCGCCACCATACTTCTGTCGATCGGGCTGATGATCGCGGGCGCGGTGGCGTACCTGTTTCTGCCAGTGGCGTCGCTGCCGAATGTGGACGTGCCGGCCATCGTCGTCATTGCCAGTCGGCCAGGCGCCGATCCTGCGACCATGGCGAATTCCATTGCAGCACCGCTAGAACACCGGCTCGGCGAAATCGGCGGCATCACCGAGCTCGGCTCCATAAACTCGCTCGGCAATTCCACGGTCATTGTGTTGTTCGACTTCGGGCACGACACCGAGGACGCGGCGCGCGACGTGCAGGCCGCCATCAACGCAGCGCAGCCCGACCTGCCCGCCGGCCTGCCGATCAGGCCGTTCTACAAGAAATTCAATCCGGCCGACGCGCCGATAATGACGCTGGCGCTGAACTCCGACGTGTTGTCGGTAGGCCAGGTCTATGACGCTGCGGACACCGTGCTGCAGCAGCGGCTGACTCAGGTGGAAGGCGTCAGCCGGGTCCAGATCGACGGCGGACAAACCCCCGCTATCCGCGTGCAGCTCGATCCGGGCGCGCTTCGGGCCGCCGGCATTTCCGCGGAGGACGTGCGGCTTGCGATAGCGCAATCCAACGTGCTGCAGCCGGTGGGGAGTTTCCAGGGCGAGAACCGCGCCGAGGAGATCATCGTCAACGGGCAGATTTCCAAGGCCGCGGATTACGGCCGCGTCGTGCTGAAGGCCAGCAACGGCGCGCTGCTCCGGCTGTCGGACGTGGCAACCGTGGTCGATGGCGTCAACAATGTTCGCCTCGCCGCGTGGAACGGCCACAAGCCCGCCATCCTGCTGAAGATCTACAAGATTCCCGGCGCCAACATCATCCAGACCGTGGACCGCATGCGCGCCATGCTGCCGCAATTCGCGCGCTGGATTTCGCCCGACATCCACATCACGGTGCTCGACGACCGCACGCAGACCATCCGTGCCAGCACCAACGACGTGCAGATCACGCTGCTCATCACCGGCTTTCTCGTGCTGCTCACCGTGATGATCTTCCTGCGCCGCATTGCAGCCACCGTCGCCGCCGCCGTCACCGTTCCGCTGTCGCTCGCCGGCACCGCCGCCGGCATGTGGTTCATGGGTTTTTCGCTCAACAACTACTCCCTCATGGCGATCACCATCTCGGTCGGCTTCGTGGTCGACGACGCCATCGTCATGATCGAGAACATCGCCCGCCTGCGCGACCAGGGTATGGGCAAGTTCGAAGCCGCCATCGTCGGCGCACGGCAGATCGGCTTTACCGTCATTTCCATCAGCCTGTCGCTCGTCGCCGTGTTCATCCCGCTGCTGTTCATGGGCGGCATTCTCGGCAAGATCTTCCACGAATTCGCCTTCACCCTGACCATCGCCATCGCCGTCTCCGCCGTGGTGTCGCTCAGCGTGACACCGATGGTTTGCGCGCAGATGACGGACTACGAACCCGCCGGACGCTGGCTGCGCATCGACCAGGCGATCGACGGCTGGTTCCGCCGCGTCACCGAACGGTACGACCGCAGCCTTGTCTGGGCACTGCGTCGCAGAAAGCTCATGCTCGGCCTCACGATCCTCACCATCGTGCTGACCTTCTTCCTGTACAGCGCGGTGCCGAAAGGCTTCCTCTCCGAGCAGGATACCGGCCTGCTGCGCGGCACCACGCAGGCCGCCCCCAGCGTGTCGTTCGCCGAGATGGGCCGGCTGCAGCAACGCGTGGTGGACGTCATCCTGCGGGATCCCGCTGTCGCCAACGTCGCCTCCAGCGTCGGCGTCTCGAACGGCTTCGACTCGCCAAACGAAGGCACCCTCTGGGTTTCGCTCAAGCCACGCAGCCAGCGCGACGCACGCGCCGTCGGCGTCATCGAACGCCTGCGCCCGGAGCTTGCCAAACTCGCCGGCCTGCAAACCACCCTCTTCGCGCAAGGCGATTTCGGCGGCGGCGGCAACAAAGGCAGCGGCGGCGAATACAGCCTCTCCGTGCTCGACGACAACCTCGCCGAACTCACAGTCTGGAACACCAAGATCGAGGAACGCATTCGCCAGTTGCCGGGCTTTCTCGACGTCACCTCCGACCAGGACAATGGCGCGCCGCAAGCCACCCTCGCCATCGATCGGCAAGCCGCCTCGCGCCTGAAAGTCTCCGCGCAAGCCATCGACACCGCACTCGGCAACGCCGTGGCGCAGCGGCAGATCTCAACCATATACCAGCAACGCAACCAGTACAGCGTCGTGCTGGAAACCTTGCCGTGGCTGCAACGCGACCCGAAGTTCCTCGACCACGTCTACGTCGGTGCCGATGATGGCCGCCAGATCCCGCTCGGCGCAGTGGCCCACCTCACCTACGGCACCGTGCCACTCAACGTCACCCACCAGGCGCAGCAACCGAGCACGGAAATCACCTACAACCTAAAACCGGGAGCCGCCCTCGGCGACGCCACCAAAGCCGTGCAAGCCGCCATCGCCGATCTCGGTCCACCACCTGGCCTGCACCTCGATTTCGGCGGCAACGCGAAATGGGCGCTCCAGTCGCTCGAATCCGAACCGTTCCTGATCGGCGCCGCACTGCTGTCGATCTACATCGTGCTCGGCGTGCTCTACGAGAGCCTGATCCACCCGATTACCATCCTCTCCTCTCTGCCCTCCGCCGGCCTCGGCGCATTGCTCGCCGTGCTGGTCACCGGAACGAACTTCGGCGTGCTCAGCATCATCGGCATCGTGCTGCTCATGGGCATCGTGAAAAAGAACGCCATCATGCTGGTGGATTTCGCACTCGATGCGGAACGGGAACGCGGCATGAACGCCGAAGAAGCCATCCACGAAGCGTGCATCGAACGCTTCCGGCCCATCATCATGACGACACTCACCGCAATCTGCGGCAGCCTGCCACTCGCACTCGCCTTCGGAACCGGCGCCGAACTAAGACGCCCATTGGGAATCGCAATCGTCGGCGGCCTGATCGTCAGCCAGGCCCTCACCCTCTACACAACCCCGGTCGTCTACCTCATGCTC
>CAZZVF010000312.1:0-4058 GCA_964657355.1 uncultured Buchnera sp. | reverse complement strand
ATCAGCACTGCATCGTGCTGGCCGGGGAACTGGCGACCTACACCGCGTCGAGCAAACGGGCGACGGTGTTTCCGCCGTACCGCCACGACAACCTCTACGCGACGTTCGCCCCGGTCTTCGCCGATCTTCGTGCCGCACTCAGCAGCGTTCTGGAACAGACCGCCGTGATGATCCCGCTGCAGGATCGCCGCCATGGCGTGCGGGTCGGCATGATCGCCGACCGTTCGCTGCTGCTCGGCGCCACCTTCGTGCTGAGCGTGCATGCCGATGTGCCGGCCGAACAGCTGCGCCGCATGTTCCCCAACCAGATGAAGATCGGCCCGGTCGAGCAGATCGCCCAGCTGGTGAACATCGCCCTGCCCGGCATTCCGATCCGCGCGCTGCCGGTGGCGCCGCGCCAGCTGCCGTACCGCTCCGGCTCGGTGTATTTCGAACTGGAGCGCGGCGGCCCGATCTGGAAACAGCTGGCGAATTCCGGCGCCATCGCCCTGCACCTCGCCGGCAGCTTCCCGCAAATCGAGTTAGAACTCTGGGCGATCAAGGATTGAACCATGGCCTATGATCCCATCGGCGGTGACGAGGAGCGCACCATCGTCAAGCCGACGCCCGGCGGCAAACCGCGTCCAGCCAACAGCAAGGCAGGAAGCACGCTGGGCAACGTCGCCGCGCGGCCGGTCACGCGTCCGCTGGCACCGCCCGCGAACCTGCTGAATTTCGACTTCGCGCAGCTCGCCAACAGCAGCTTCAACATCATCGTCGGCGCCGCGGCCCAGCTGCTCAATCTCGGCCGCCGCCTGCGCGGCTCCGTCACCAACCGCGACGTGCAGGGCCTGCGCACCCGCGCGGTCGAGGAAATCCGCAATTTCGAGCGCGTCATCATGGCTGCCGGCGTGCAGCCGGAACAGGCACGCGCCGCGCATTACGCACTCTGCGCCACGCTCGACGACATCGTGCTGAACACGCCGTGGGGCACCTACAGCGCCTGGGCCAGCAACAGCCTCGTCAGCACCTTCCACACCGATGTCACCGGCGGCGAGCGGTTCTTCGACCTGCTCACCCATCTGCATAAAGATCCCGGCACCAACAGGGATGTCCTCGCCCTGATGTATCTCTGCCTTTCGATCGGCTTCGAAGGCCGGCTGCGCGTGCTCGACCAGGGTGCGCTGGAACTCGCCCGCATCCGCGAGAGCCTGTACCGCACCCTGCGCTCGGTCTATGGCGATTTCGAGCGCGAGCTGTCGCCGCACTGGCGCGGAGTCGAGGCGCGGCATCGCCCGCTGCGCTCGACGGTGGCGCTCTGGACCATCGCGTCGGCCACTATCGGCATCCTCGTGCTCGGCTATTTCCTGTTTTCCTACCTGCTTAACAGCGGCTCCGACGACACGCTGCGCGCCCTCGCCGACGCTCCACCGCACGGCACGCCGACGCTCGCCGTGAGCGCCCCGGCCCCGCTGCCGCGCGTGGCCCCGTCCGCGATCGACACGCTGCGCACCGAACTGGCGCCGGAACTCGCCGCCCGCCAGCTCGAAATCATCGAGCGCGGCACCACGCTGGTCGTGCGCATCCACAATGCCGGCATGTTCGCCTCGGGCAGCGCCACGGTGGAAGACAAGTTCAAGCCGGTCATCATGCGCGTCGGCCAGGCGGTGGCGAACTTGCATGGCCGCGTGCAGGTTGACGGCTACACCGACAGCCAGCCGATCCACAGTCTGCGCTTTCCGTCGAACTGGGAGCTTTCCACGGCGCGTGCGCAGGCGGTCGCCGACCTGATGGCGCCCGTGTCGCGCAGCAAGATCCCGGTTGCGGGGCATGCGGCGGGTGACCCGATCGCCAGCAACGACATCGCCACCGGCCGCGACGCGAACCGGCGCACCGAACTCGTCGTCAGCAACGTGGCGACCGCAACCACCCTGCCTGCCGCACCGGACCAGCGCCCATGAATTTCCTGCAGAACTTCGTCGCCATGGCGTCCGGCTACGCGGCGCCGCTCACCCGGCTGGTGCGCCGGCGCTGGCTGCGCACGCTGATCTGGGCGCTGGCCGCCTGCCTCGTGGTGTTCTTCTACGGCGACGCGCTGCGCCTGCGCCGCTGGCAGCCGTTCGACAGCGACACCGCGCGGACCTATGCCTGCATCGCGATCCTGGTGATCTGGGCGCTCTACAACGTCGTCATGGCGGTGCGCGACCGCCGGGCCAACGCCTCGATGATCTCGGCCATGACCGCCGACGGCCAGGGCCCCAGCCGGAGCGACCTGTCGGCGCAGGAACTCGAGCAGATGCGCAGCCGCCTGCAGGAGGCGATGACGCAGCTGCGGCGCGCGGTCGGCGGCAGGCGCGGCTACGTCTACCAGCTGCCCTGGTACATCATGATCGGCCCGCCCGGGTCGGGCAAAACCACGGCGCTGCTCAATTCCGGCCTGAAATTCCCGCTCGCCGACACGCTCGGCCGAGAGCCGCTGCACGGCGTCGGCGGCACCCGCAACTGCGACTGGTGGTTCACCGAGGACGCCATCCTGCTCGACACCGCAGGCCGCTACACCACGCAGGACAGCGATCCCGAGCTCGACCGCCAGGGCTGGACCGGCTTCCTCAACCTGCTGAAGACCTACCGGCCGCTGCAGCCGGTCAACGGCGTCATCGTGGCGCTCAGCCTCGAGGATGTCGCCACGCGCGACCCGCAGGAGCGGCTGGCCAATGCGCAGGCGATCCGCCAGCGCCTCGCCGAGCTCACCCGCGCCTTCGGCAGCCGCTTCCCGATCTACATCCTGCTCACAAAGGCCGACCTCCTCGCCGGCTTCGTGCAGTTCTTCGACGCCTATAACCGCGCCGACCGCGAGCAGGTCTGGGGCATGACCTTCCCGCTCGACGAGGGCAAGCCGGGCAGCATCTCGGCCGCCAGCACGTTCGATGCCGAGTTCGACCTGTTGCTGACCCGGATGAACGCCATCGTCCTGGAACGGCTGCAGCAGGAGACCGACATCCAGCGCCGCGGCCTGATCTTCGGCTTTCCGCTGCAGGTCGCCACCCTGAAGGAGCCGATCCACGAAATCGTCGAAGAGATCTTCTCGACCTCGAAATTCGACCAGCGGCCGCTGCTGCGCGGCATCTATCTCGCTTCCGGCACCCAGGAAGGCGCGCCGATCGACCGGCTGATGCTGGCCATGGCGACCACCTTCGGCATGGAGATGCCGCGCCAGGCGGCTTTTGCCGGCCACGAAAAGAGCTACTTCCTGACCCGCTTGCTCGACTCGGTGATCTTCGCCGAGGCGAACGTCGTCGCGGCCGATCCGAGCCTGCGCCGGCGCATGGCGCGGACGCGCCTCATCGCGGGCAGCCTCGCGGCCGTGCTGGTGTTCGGCCTGCTCGGCACCTGGGCGCTCGCCTACACGCAGAACGAGAGCCTCGTCGCCGCCACCGACCGGCACATCGCGCAATACCGCAGCGAGGTCGCGTCGATTCCCACGCAGAACGTCAGCGACGCGGATTTCGCGGCCATCGTGCCGCCGCTCGACATGCTGCGCGACGGCCCGGCCGAGCTGCGCGCGCACGCCCATTCCATCACCGTGCATGCCGGGCTGGACCAGAGTGCCAAGCTGCAGTCGCAATATGCCGGCGTCTATGCGCGCGCCCTCGACACGCTGCTGCTGCCGCGCGTGCTGGTGTTCCTGCAGAAGCAGATGCGCAACGGCCGCGCCGACGATTTCGACTTCAAGGTCGCCGCCCTGAAAGTCTATCTCGGCCTCGGCGGCCAGGGCCCGCTCGACCACGACTTCACCCGCAAATGGATGCAGGCCGAATGGGCCGTGCTCTACCCCGGCGACGCCCATGCCGGATTGCGACAGGACCTCGACAGCCATCTCGGCGCCCTGCTCGCCCAGCCGATCCAGCCGATCGCGCTGGACGCCGGCCTGATCGGCGAGGTGCAGCGCCAGGTGCAGAAGACGCCGCTCGCCGCCCGCGCCTACGCCCTGCTGCGCGACGGGCCGGAGGCCGCCCGCCTGCCGCCGTGGACGGTCGAGGAGCGCGCCGGTGCCGCCGCCGACCGCGCCTTCGTGCGGG
>CAZZVF010000311.1:0-4077 GCA_964657355.1 uncultured Buchnera sp. | reverse complement strand
GGGGTTTCGGGCTAGATGGACCAGCCCTGCGCCTGCAAGAGCGCCAGCCCGGCGAGCGCCGCCGTCTCCGCCCGCAGGATGCGCGGGCCGAGCCAAATGGGCGCCGCGAACGGCGCCCGGCGCAGCGCCTCCTGCTCGGCGGCATCGAAGCCGCCTTCGGGACCGACGACCAGGCCGCCGGCCCGCGGCACCGGAGCCGGCTCGCCGCGTTCCAGCGCCGCCGCCAGGACACGCCCCGCGGGCCAGGCCGCCAGCATGTCGAAGAACCCGACGGGCTGGCGGATTTCCGGCACCGTCAGGCGTTCGCTCTGCTCGGCCGCTTCCATCGCCGTGCTGGCCATGCGCTCGAGGTTCACCCGGCCCGAATTGGTCCGCGCGGTGAACACCGGCCACAGCACCGAAACACCCAGCTCGGTGGCCTTCTGCACCACGAGGTCTGTCGCATCCCGCTTCAACGGCGCGAACACCAGCCACAGATCGGGCTCCGGCGCCTGCTCCCTGGTGCGGGAAACGAGCTGGAACTGCGCGCGGTCTTTCCTGATGGACACGACACGCGCCAGCCACTCGCCGTCGCGCCCGTTGAACAGCCGGATTACGCTGCCGGCCTCCCGGCGCATGACGCTGCCGAGGTAGTGCGCCTGCCCGGGTGTGGCTTCGACGCTGCCGCCTGCGTTGAGGGAATGGCCGGTGAAGAGCCTGGGTGCGTCCGCCATGTTGACCGGCCTGTGTAACACGGTGGAGAATGACGAGAAGGACATTAGCAGGCTTGGTAGAAACCACAGAAACCGCCGGCCTCCCGCGACGCGGGATTGGCGGCCTCCCAGCCGGCAATGGTCCATTCACCGATATCCGCGCGGGCGGTTGGATCGCCCGCATGCCGCCGCCGGTGCGCCCCTACCTTCTGCTGGCGAGGCTCGACCGGCCGGTCGGCATCTGGCTCCTGTTCCTGCCCGGCGCATGGGGCATCCTGCTCGGGCGCGCACCCTGGTGGGACACCATCCGCCTGCTCATCCTGTTCGCCATCGGCAGCGCCGTCATGCGGAGCGCCGGCTGCGTGGTGAACGACATGTGGGACCGCGACCTCGACCGCCAGGTGCGCCGCACCGCCGCGCGCCCGCTCGCCTCCGGCGCCCTGCACATGCGGCACGCGCTGGTGTTCCTGGCGACCCTGCTGCTCGCCGGGCTGTGCGTCCTGTTGCAATTGAACCGCATGGCCCAGGCGCTCGCGGCGAGCTCGTTGCTGCTGGTCGCCCTTTATCCGCTCGCCAAGCGCGTCACCTGGTGGCCGCAGCTCGTCATGGGCTTCACCTTCGGCGTCGGCGCGCCGGTCGGCTATGCGGCGGCGACAGGACGCCTCGATGGCGCGTGGTGGGCGATCTACGCCGCAGCAATCGCGTGGGACTTAGGCTTCGACACGATCTACGGCTTCCAGGACATGGAGGACGACGCCCTCATCGGCGTGAAAAGCACCTCGCGACTGTTCGCCCGCCAGCCGCGCCTGTTCGTCGGCGCCTGTTATGCCGCAACGGTCGCCCTGCTGGCTGCGGCCGGAATGTTCGCCCATCTCGGCCCCTGGTTCCGGCTCCTGCTCATCCTGCCGGCAGCAGCACTCGCCTGGCAGGTTGCGCGCCTCGCGATTGCCGACCCGGCACGCTGCCTCGGACTCTTCCGCAGCAACCGCGAGGCCGGGCTGCTGGTCGCCGCCTGCCTGCTGGCGGGCCGGTTTTGACCGACCTGCACGCCTTCGTTCGCGACACGACGCAGCCCGGTTCGGCTTGCCTGGTGCCGGAATTCAGCCTGTTCCTCGCCACCGAACTCACGCCGCTCTGGCTCGCCACCGAGGCCTTCCTGGAACGGGAAAACATCTCCCCGCCATTCTGGGCCTTCGCCTGGCCGGGCGCGCAGGCACTCGCACGCTTCATCCTGGACAATCCGGCAAGTGTCGCCGGCCGCCGCGTGCTCGATTTCGCAGCCGGCTGCGGACTGGCTGCCATCGCTGCCGCCCAAGCAGGAGCCGCCTGCGTCGAGGCGGCCGACATCGACCCGCTCGCGGGGGCCGCGATACGCCTCAATGCACTGGCCAACGGCGCCGCGATCACGGCCCTGGACGACGACATCGTCGGCGCGCCGGGACGGTGGGACCTCATCCTGTGCGGCGATGTCTGCTACGAGGCGCCAATGACCCGCCACATCCTGCCCTGGCTCCGGGCGCTCCATGCAGAAGGCGCGGAAGTGTGGATCGCCGATCCCGGTCGCGCCTATCTGCCCGCCGACGGCCTGCGGGAATTTGCGCGCTATAGGGTGCCGACCACGCTGGAGCTCGAGGACCGCACCAGCCGCACCGCCGTGCTCTACCGGCTCGCAGGAGCACCACTCCCCGCATGATGCACACCGTCCACCACCTGGTTCACCAATACGGCTACGGGTTCATCACCCTCGCCGTGTTCCTGGAATGCTCCGGACTGCTCGTGCCGGGCGAAACGGTATTTTTCGGCAGCGCCGTGTATGCCGCGACCACCGGCAAGCTGAACATCGTGCTGGTGATCCTCGCCGCCATGGCCGGCGCCATCGCAGGCAATCTTGTCGCTTTCGCCATCGGGCGGCTGCTCGGCAAGCGGCTGCTGTCGCGCTACGGCTGGCGCGTCGGCCTGACCGAACGCAGGCTCGCGATCGGCCGCTACCTGTTCCGCAGGCATGGCGGCAAGGTGGTGTTCTTCAGCCGCTTCGTGTCGGTCCTGCGCAGCTTCGGCGCCGTCTTCGCCGGCGCCAACGAGATGCCGCTGCCTTCCTTCCTTGCATGGACGGTCGCGGGCGGCATCGCATGGCCCGCGGCTCACGGTCTGTTCGCCTATGCAGTCGGCGGCGCCACGCGCAGGCTGCCAGTGTGGCTCCAGATCGGTCTGGGGATCCTCGCGGTTGTCGCTATCGTCCTGGCAATCCGGTGGGTCAAACGCAATCAGATGCTATTGGAAGACGCCGCGATGCGGTCGGAGGAACAGGAAGGCCATGGCTAAACCGCACCAGGCACGTTGCCGTCTGACCTATCTGCTGCTCGCGACCGCGGCGCTGCTCACCGCCGCGGCATCCCCATCCGATGCCGTCATCGCGCTCACGACCCAGCCGGGCAGTGCGCTGGAGGCGACAGCCATGCGGCTGGTGTCGCAGGATCTCAAAGAGGCCAGACAATCGGGCGATCAGCCATTGCTGCTGGTCGGCTCGGCGCATCTGTCGACGACACCGGGGCCGTCCGCGTTGCTCGTGCAGGTTCAATCCGCCTCGTTCTGCGGATCCGCCGGCTGCTCCACGTCGATCTATCTCAAACGCGGCCGGAACTGGAAAAAGGTGCTGGATTCGGTGAGCGGGCCGATCAAGCTGTCGCAGTCGTCCCACAAGGGAATGCGCGACCTGTTGGTGCACGGCAAGGATCGCTGGATCTGGACCGGCAGCGCCTATGCCGACACGTTGCCCACGCCAAATGTCGACCTGAAGGATTCAAGGAAGAAATAGAGCGCTGAACTGCGAATAACGTTACGCGGGCCGGACCTGATCGTGCTGCGACACTTCCGCCAGCAGCGACCACACCTTGGCCGGCTCCATGGCAACCGCCGGATCGTTGAGGATCCGCTCGAGCTCCTCCAGCTTCAGGTCGTAATCTCGATCGGTCACAGCTGCCTCCAAATTACAGTTGCCTAGTTGACGCCGACCCCTGTTGAACATCCTGAACGTGGCAGATCGGTGTCAGTTTCGAGACATGTTGCGGCGCAGCGGATTGGATCGCACGCTAAGCCCCGGTTGTTGCACTGCAGCATGGATGCGTCCCGGCCAGGTTAGCAACAGGATAATACAACCGACGCCAATGCGAGGACCTTGGCCTGCGGATGGTTCGGATTGCGAAACCTGAGCTCGGGTCCGCCGACACCATCGTCATCAACAGCGACCGCCTGCACCATCTCCAGCCGGGACGAGCAGGTTATTGCGACGACCGATCTGGCTTCCGGGCGGGTCATGAACTGGCGCGCCTCGCCTTCGAGCCGCAGCTGGTCGCGCAGCAGGGTCCACTCCAGTCGGTCGGTATCC
>CAZZVF010000310.1:0-4090 GCA_964657355.1 uncultured Buchnera sp. | reverse complement strand
GCATGCGCCGCAGTGGCGCCAACGAGGCGGATTCGCAGTACCAGCAGGCGGCCGCCGGCACGCGCCAGGGCCTCCGCGCAGGCATTGCGAATGGTGGCAAACGCCGCTTCGGCATCTGGCGCGCCGGTGAGATCGGCCGTCAGCCGTTCCCACCGCAGCACGTCGAACGAGACATGGTCCACGCTTTCGATACGGCCGTCGATGATTGTGATGAGCGTACCCCCCTTCTCGCCGTCTTCCTTGATGTGCCGCCCTTGCAGGTTGCCGGAAAAGACGATCCACGGATCGGTCGCAAGTACCTCGCGCCGATGAATATGGCCGAGCGCCCAGTAATCGTAACCGTGCGCGCGCAATTGTTCGGGCATGCAGGGCGCGTAACTGGTGTGGCCTTGGCGGCCGGTGGCGCTGGTGTGGAGCAGACCGATATTGAGCAGGCCTTGTTCGGCGCCCGGATAGTTCAGAGCGAGGTTCTCGAACATTTCGCGCGTGGCAAAACTCTGGCCGTGCACGGCGAGGCCGAGTTGCGGGAACCGGATGGTCTCTGCACGGTCCGATCGCAGCATGCGCACGCCGTCGATCGGCGGCAGGGTGCGGGTGATGACGTTGTCCGCATCGTGGTTGCCGCGGATGGCCACGACAGGGATGCCGGCGCCGGCGAGCAGCGAGAGTTGCGCCACCAGAAAATGCCCGGTGCGCCAGTCGTTCCAGTCCCCATCGAACAGGTCGCCGGCGATCAAGACAAGGGCGACCTTCCGCTCGATGGCGAATGCGACGGCACGGACCAATGCCGCGCGTGTAGCGCCGCGGATGGTCTCGGCCGGCGCATCCGGGTCCGCCTCGAGGCCGCGCAACGGGCTGTCGAGATGCAGGTCGGCCAGATGGAGGATCGTGAAGCTGGCCATGCGCGCCGGTTCAGGTGGCCAATACCGTGGCGCGAGCGGCGGCGACAAAGGCCGCGATCAACGCCGGGTCCTTGCGGCCAGGCTCGCTCTCGACGCCGGACGAGACATCCACCGCGAGCGCCCCGCTTAGGGCAATCGCTTCGGCCACGTTCACTGGTGTGAGGCCGCCGGCGAGGAGCCAGGGCAGCGGCGCGTTCCAACCCCGGAGCATGTCCCACTCCAACTGGGTCGCATTGCCGCCGGGGCGGGTGGCGCCAGGCGCGGGGCGAGGCTCGATTACAAGCCCGTCGGGACAGTCGGCGGCAGCGGGGAGATCGGCTGCGCCTGAAACCGGGACGGCACGCCAGGCAGGAATTCCGGTCAGCGCACGCAGCGCCGCGACTCTGGCAGGCGGCGCATAGAGCTGCAGGATGTCGAGGGCGATGGTGTCAGCCGCGCGCCGGAGTTCGTCGTCGGTGGGGTCGACGAACAGGCCGACACGCAAAGGTCCACCGGTCACGCGTGATGAAAGCCGGGCTGCCTGGAAAGGTGTGACCGCGCGTGGCGAGCGACTGAAGAACACGAAGCCGATCCAGTCGGCCTCTGCCTGGCAAGCTGCATCGAACGCCGCATCGCTGTTCACGCCACAGATCTTGACCTTGACCCTGTGTGAGGTGGTGGCGGCCAGCGCGTCCTTCGGCAATTTACCGAGGTGCTGCAAGGACCCTCGAGCCGGCAGGGGCGGGTGCTGCCAAAGCCGGCGGCACCAAAACAGGCGGCTGCATTGCTGGCGTCGTGGTGCGCGCCGGCGGCACATCACGCGCTTTCAACTCGGCTGCCAATGACTGAGCGCGCCGTTCGGCGCGCCGTGCACGGGCGCGGGCGGCGACCGATCCCCACCAAACGAGCAGAGCTCCCAGAAAGAAGAAGATGCCGGACGAGACCAGGATCGCGATCGACAAGGGCGCTTCCACCGAGATGTCCGTGGGCCACAATGCGAGCTGGACCGGCTGTGGGTTCGACAGCGCGAATGCCACCAGGACGATCAGGAAAGGCAGGAGCAGAAGGGCGCGCAGCATCCCACAGGAATAGCACGGCACTCGGAAAAGCGAAGCGTCCGAACAGCGTCGGAACCGATGTGTATAGTTGACACTCGGAGCCTGCGGTGTGTATAGCACGCACGATGAAGAGTGCAGGTCTCGTCCGGGAGCTCAAGGCGGCCGGATGGTTTCTGATCCGGGTGCGGGGATCGCATCATGTATTTTGCCACCCCAGCCGGGCCGGCCGGGTCGTGGTGCCGCACCCGAAAAAGGATCTCGGCGTTGGCCTGGTGGCTGCGATCCGCAAACAGGCCGACTTGTAGGAGCTGACAATGAACTATCCTGTTGCGATCGAGGCCGGCACCGACAGCGCCGCATTCGGCGTGGTGTTTCCCGATTTGCCCGGGTGCTTTTCCGCCGGTGACAGCCTCGACGAGGCGATGGTCGCCGCGCGCGAGGCGGCCGCTGCGTGGATCGATTCGGCGCTCGATGCAGGCGAGCCCATCCCGCCACCGAGCAGCCTGGAAACGTTGCGCCAGGCAGACGACTACAAAGGCTGGATATTCGGTGTCGTCACCGTGGATCCCGCCGTGCTCGACGACACCACGGAGCGGGTGAACATCACACTCCCCCGCCGCATCCTCGAACGCCTCGACGCCCAAGCCAAAGCCAACGGCGACACCCGCTCCGGCTACATAGCGAAACTAACCCTGCAACAACCCAACCGAGCCTAACCGCGCCTCTTTCTTCGGGCGAAGCAGAAGGACGTGGGCTGGTGAGTCAGCTGGCGTGGGTATCGAGACCCGGACCGGAACGGACCTCTATGGTCCGAGAGGACCGAAAGCGTAGATGGGGTCGTGCGAAGGCACGCTCCGCGATGGGTCAGATGGCCGCCAGCGCGCGTCCGCGGGTTAGGGCTCCTTGTATCGGTATCCTATGCCGTACAGCGTCTCAAACTGGTTGAACTCGCCGTCGGTCTGCCGGAATTTCTTGCGCACCCGTTTCATGTGGCTGTCGATCGTGCGGTCGTCGACATAGGTGTTCTCGCCGTAGGCCGCGTCGATCAGCTGGTCGCGCGATTTCACCATGCCGGGTCGGGCGGCGAGCGCCTTCACCAGCAGGAACTCGGTGACGGTCAGCTGGATGTTCTGGCCCTTCCAGACGCATTGGTGCTTGGTCTCGTCGAGCACCAGGTCGCCGCGCGCCAGGATCCCTCCGGCAGGGGCACCGGAGCCCTCGGCCCGGCTGCTTTCGTTGCGGCGGAGCAGGGCGCGGATACGCTCGATCAGCAGGCGTTGACTGAACGGCTTGGTGATGTAGTCGTCGGCGCCGAGCCGCAGGCCCATCAGCTCGTCGACCTCCTCGTCCTTGCTGGTGAGGAAGATGACCGGCATCTGGGTGCGGGCGCGCAGACGTTGCAGCAGTTCCATGCCGTCCATCCGCGGCATCTTGATGTCGAGCACGGCAAGATCCACTGGCTTGGCGTTCAGCGCCTGCAATGCGCTCTCGCCGTCGGTGTAGGTTCGCACCGTATAGCCTTCCTGCTCGAGCGTCATCGACACCGAGGTAAGGATGTTCCGGTCGTCGTCCACTAGCGCAATGGTATGCTTCATTGACCCTGGGCTCTCCCGCCGCGCCTGGACTTGGCGGCGCTTGCCCCCGATTGTGGCGCAAGCGTGCAGCGGAGGGAACGCGGCTTGGATGGGATTGATGTGAACAGCGAGGCCTGGACTGCGCGGTGCCTGCTGAAGCAGCAGCGTTCGGCGACGCTCGCGACGCAGATGGATGGCCAGCCTTTTGCCTCGCTGGTGACCCCGGCGGTGGCGCCTGACGGCGCCGTGCTGATGCTGCTCTCGGCAATAGCGGTTCATTCGAAGCATCTTGCCGCCGACCCGCGCTGTGCGGTGATGGTGGCGGGAACTCCAACCGATTTGAACCCGCTGACCGCCCCGCGGTTGACGGTGGCCGGTGTGGCGACGCGGCAGGAGGATCGTGCGTTGCGCGCCTACTGGCTGGCCCGGCACCCCTATGCCCAACTGTATGCCGATTTCTCGGACTTCGTGGTGTGGCGCCTGGTGCCGCAGGAAGGCTTCTTCGTCGGCGGCTTTGCCCGTGCGACGAGCCTGACGGGCGCGCACCTGTCATCGCCCGTCGCCGCCGTGCAGGCGC
>CAZZVF010000309.1:0-4111 GCA_964657355.1 uncultured Buchnera sp. | reverse complement strand
TCCTACAAACGAATGTGCCAGTTCCTACAAACGAATGTGAACGTGTGACTTCGCGTCTCCGGCGTTGATGCGCAACAAAGCAAGGCGCACCCATGATCAAGGCCGCTATCTTCGACGTCGACGGAACCCTCGTGGACTCCGTAGATGCTCATGCGCGGGCGTGGCAGGATGTCTTCCGAGAGTTCGGCAAGGATTTCGACCATGCCAGCATCCGCAGCCAGATCGGCAAAGGAGGAGACCAGCTCCTGCCAGTCTTCTTGACCGGGGGAGAAATCGAGAAGCACGGCGCCGCCATCGAGAAGCGCCGTGGAGAGATCCTGAAGGCCTCCTATCTGCCGAGCATCCGGGCATTCCCGGCAGTGCGCGCCCTGTTCGAACGCCTTCGCGGTTCCGGCATCCAGATCGTGCTCGCCTCCTCAGCCAAGTCCGATGAATTGCAGACCTATAAGGAACGCGCCGACATAGCGGACCTCGTCGATGAGGAAACATCGTCCGACGACGCGGAGAAGTCTAAGCCCCACCCGGACATCTTCCAGGCCGCGCTCGAGCGCCTCAAACACGTCGACCATACGCAGGCAGTCGTCATAGGCGACACCCCGTATGACGCCGAAGCAGCGTCTCGTGCAGGCATCCGGGCGATCGGCGTCCTGTGCGGCGGTTTTCCGGAAGATGGTTTGCGCCAGGCCGGTTGCGTCGCCATCTACAAAGATCCCCATGACCTTCTTGCAAAGTTCGACGCCTGGACAGAGCGCGAGATCAAGCCAGCTGCCTGACCGTTTCAGGCTGGCCCATGGCCGATTTGATAGCAAAGCGCGACACCAGGCATATGGAGGTCACGGCCAGTCCAGCGAGCAGACCCCACCAGAGGCCGACCGCCCCAAGCCCGCGATCGAACGCCAGCCATCGTCCCGCCCAGAACCCGATTCCCCAATACCCCAGGGCCGCAAGTACCATCGGTACCCGGGTATCGTGCAAACCGCGCAGGGCCCCGGCCGCCGCTACCTGTGCGCCGTCGACGAGCTGGAACAGCCCGGCCACCCGCAACAACGAGATGGCAAGTGCCACGGTCGCAGCATTCGCAACCGTCGCCGGTCCAAGATAGGCCGCCACGACGACCCCCGGAATCTGGGTGAAGACCAGAGCTGTCGCAGACATGAACGCCGCCGCCAACGCTATTGCGGCAAACCCGGCGCGCCGTGCCGCCATACTCCGCCCGGCTCCGCTCGCATGAGCGACCCGCACATTGGCGGTCTGGGCGATGGAAAGCGGCACCATGAACGATGTCGAACAGACGCTGATTGCGATCATGTGCGCCGCCAGCACTTCGTGACCCAAACCGCCCGCCACAAACCCTGTCGCGAGAAAAAGCGCCGCTTCCACGGTAACCGTCAGACCGACCGGGATGCCGATGCCGAGCAACGCCGTCATGGTTCCCCACCGCGGCATCGCCGGTCGCACGAAAGACCGCCAGCGCCGGCGCCCGTGCAACAGCGCCAGCAGGCAGGCCGCCAGAAAGGTCATCGTGATCGACGTCGCCGCGCCCGATCCACGCAGGCCAAAGGCCGGGATCACCAAGCCCCCGCCCAGTCGCAGGCCATGGATCAGCACCCAGTTCAGTGCCGCATTCATCACCACGGCCGACGGCACCACCCACAGCAACACGCGCTGCAATCCCACCGCGGGCAGGAACTGGCGCATCATCCCGATCCCGATCATCCCCGCCGGCACGGCCCAACGCAACACATGCAGATAACGCGTGACGTCCTGCACCAGAGCAAGCGGTTCGCCGACCTGCAGGAGCAACGATCGTGGCAAACTCATCAGCAGGAACAGACCGCTTCCAAGCACGCACGCAAGCGCTATGCCCGACCAGTAAATTCCCGGCACGTCGTCGTGTCGGCCTGCGCCCAGAGCCCGCGCGGCCAGCACACTCACGCCGCTCAGCACCGCCTGCAGGATGATCAGGCAGGTGAAGAATATGTTCGCCCCCAGTCCGCCGGCTGCAAGCGCCGCATCGCCGATGCTGCCCAGCATGACCGTGTCCGTCAGGCCCATGGCCATTTCGGCGAGCAGGGCCACCGCGATCGGTGCGGCAATCCAGGCCGTTTGGGCGAAATGGCTCCGATAACTCTCCAGCCGCGCAGTCGCTTCGCTCATGCACCAGCTTTTGGCAGCCCAAAGGGGGCGCCGGCAAACGACCCGGCCTCTGCAACACTGCGCTTGCGCGGACCCGCCATCCCTGCAACCGCCAGCACCGGCATCGACCAGGCACTCACTTGCCCTACGTCCCTGTCAAATGCGCAACGGCCCTGGCACCCGCGCTGCGCCGCTCCACGTTCAACCCATGCCGCAAACATCCCTGCCGATCCCGCCGCGTCCTCCCGCCGCCACCCGGCAGCGCACGCAACTCGAAGCTTTCATGGTGCTGCGGCGAAATCCGCTCGAGCTGTGGGGCAGCCTCGCTTACGAACAGGACATCCTCCCCGGCAAATTCCTCGGCCGGAACCAGCTTATGCTGAACGCGCCGGACGCCATCCGGCACGTTCTTGTCGGCAATCACGAGAACTACCGCCGGAACGTGACCACTCGCCGTGTGCTGCAGCCGATCCTGGGCGAAGGACTTTTCCTGGCCGAAGGGGATGCCTGGCGCCACCAGCGCCGCACCATCGCCCCGGCCCTCTCGCCTCGTACCATGCCGATCCTGGCCGGCCACGTGCTTGCCGCGACCGTGGCAAAGGAAGCCGAACTGCTCGAACTGACCCGCCGGCCGATCGAACTCCTCCCGCATCTCCAGCACCTGGCCTTGTCCATCGCCGGCCAATCCATGTTCTCGCTCGAAATGTCCGGCTTCGCCGCCGAACTCCGCAGTATGCTGTTCCGCTACGGCACGACCTACGCGCAGCCCGGCGTGCTCGATCTCATGCTCCCTGCGCATATGCGCTCTCCGCTCGACCGCGGCCGTGCCACATTCCGCAAGGCCTGGCTCGAATTCCTCGATCGCCTGATCGCCGCGCGCACCGACCAGTCGCCGTCCGGCGCCGCCACCGCGGTCGAGACGCCCCAAGACGCCACCGCTTCACCCCGCGCGCGGGACCTTTACGACCTTCTCGCCACCGCGCGTGACCCTGAGACCGGTGCCGGCTTCGACCACGCCCAGCTTCGCGACGAGGTCTCCACCATGATCCTAGCAGGCCACGAAACCACCGCCGTCACCCTGTTCTGGTCCTGCTACCTCGCCACTCTCTACCCGCACCATCAGGACGAGCTCGCCCGCGAAGCCGACGCCGCCTCATTGGACGGCCCGGCCATCCCCGATCCCGTCAGCCTGCCGAAAACGCGGGCCTTCATCGACGAAACGCTCCGCCTCTATCCGCCCGCCTTCCTCATCGTCCGCTCGGCACAGGACGATGACGAGATTGCCGGCACTCCGGTCCGCGCCGGCACCGTCGTCACCATCTCGCCCTGGGTCGTGCAGCGCCACCGCGCGCGCTGGTCGGACCCCGACGCCTTCGATCCCACCCGTTTCGCACCGGGTGCCCCACCTCCGGCCCGTTACAGCTACATGCCGTTCGGCGCCGGCCCACGCATTTGCGTCGGCGCACAGTTCGCCCTCACCGAAGCCACCATCGCCCTTGCCCGCCTGCTCCGCACCTTTCGGATGTCCTTCGCCGGCTCAGGCGCCGTCATGCCCCGCGCAATCGTCACCACGCAGCCGGACCGGCCGGTCCGCTTCATTCTCACACCCCGGCACTCCTGACGTTCACTCCAACATGGCTGACTTGCCTCCAGGCCGGAGGCACTCCGCCCCCGCAATGATGCACCCAGCCGGTTAACGCCCGGTGAAGCTGCGCGAGAAATGCACGCGATTGCGCAACCAAGGTGCTGACGCCCCGTTCGGAGGCTGACCATCGCGCCACTGCGCGCGCAACCAGCAGCGCCAACAGGCGCGCCAAGACGAGCCCCGCATCCGTGCCGGCTCGCAAAATGGAGAAAACAAAATCATGCGTCTCACCCTTCTCGCCACAGCAGCCGTCGCAAGCCTCGCCCTTGCGGCCCCTGCCGCCACCCAGAGTGCATTCGCCCAATCTGCCCCCACGCCCGATGCGTCGGC
>CAZZVF010000308.1:0-4120 GCA_964657355.1 uncultured Buchnera sp. | reverse complement strand
CAGCTTGCCGCCGGTGGTGTGCGCGTCGCCAGGCAGTGCCAGCGGCTCCGACATGCCGACGGTGAGCGCGATCACCGCCAGGATGCCGACCGCCGACGCGGCGCCGGTGACCAGCAGGCCCTTATACAGCGCGCCCATGATGTTGGTGTCGGTGCCTCGCAGCTTCACGAAGTAGGTGCCGGCGACGGAGGTAAGGATGCACACCGCGCCGATGCTGAGCGGCAGCGTCATGATGCGGTCGCGTACCGCCGGGTCGACGAAAAAGATCGAGGCGAGCAGCATGGTGGCGACGATGGTCACCGCATAGGTCTCGAACAAATCGGCGGCCATACCGGCGCAGTCGCCGACGTTGTCGCCCACGTTGTCGGCAATCACCGCCGGGTTGCGGGGGTCGTCCTCGGGAATGCCGGCCTCGACCTTGCCCACCAGGTCGGCGCCGACGTCGGCCCCCTTGGTGAAGATGCCGCCGCCGAGCCGCGCGAAGATCGAGATCAGCGAGGCGCCGAACGAGAGTGCCACCATGGCATTCATGACCGGCCGCAACTCGTCGCCGGTCATGCCGGCGCGCAGCACCATGTAGTAGATGGTGACGCCCAGCAGTCCCAGGCCGACCACCAGCATGCCGGTGATGGCGCCCGATTTGAACGCGATCTCGAGCCCGGCGCCGAGGCCCTTGCGGCTCGCCTGCGCGGTGCGGACGTTGGCCCGCACCGACACGTTCATGCCGATGAAGCCGGTGGCAGCCGAGAGCAGCGCCCCGATCAGGAAGCCGATGGCGACATGCACGCCGAGCAGCAGCCCAAGCACCACGAGGATGACGATGCCGACCACGCCGATGGCGAGATACTGGCGGTTGAGATAGGCCCGCGCGCCTTCCTGGATGGCGGCGGAGATTTCCTGCATGCGCGGTGTTCCCGCGTCCGCGGCAAGCACTTCGCGGGCGGTGATCGCGCCATAGCCAAGCGCCACCAGTCCGCACGCTATTATGGCATAATATGCCAGCATTCGTTTCGACCCCCGGGATTCATTGCGAGAAAGGACACGTCTCGTTTGCTTCCCGGCACATGAGGCGGCCGGGTTGTTGCGCTGTCGGTGTTGCGCTTTTGTTGTTGCAGCCAGTGCGACGATGGCAGAAGCGAATTGCCCGCACAACCAACGCGCCCGTTGATGGCGGCGCGCCCCGGGGCTTGCGAAGAAGCCGGCTCTGGGGCACGTCACCCGCCCCAGGCGCCTGTAGCTCAACTGGTTAGAGCGGGCCGCTCATAACGGCTTGGTTGCGGGTTCAAGTCCTGCCGGGCGCATGGGAACGGTGTGTCATCTCGCTGTGCCCAGGCCTGGGTCAGCGTGCCGTCTACCGAGAAGTGCTCGTTTGACACGGGCGCCGCTACTCGCGGCTGAGCCGTTCGAACTCTGCGGAGCGCACATCTGGCGCCTCACCCAAACGAACGGGAGGAGCCACCCATCAACAATGCCTACGGCAGTTTTCCGTGCGGGCTGCGGCCCACCTCCCGCGCTTCGGACGGTGCCCGGTGGTCTGCACACGCGCCCGTTCGCCATCAAGTCGCCCGACACGCTGGCGGCCGATCAAGCCTGGAGACGGCCAATTAAACTGAGATACCGCGCCCTAAGCGCATTGGCGGGGGCGCGTCTTGCACATCAACAAAAATGCTGTTCACTTTCACTTCCATCGGCGTTCAGGTGGAGGGCAGACGGCATGGTTCCCTATCGCTCGGTCACGGACGCGGTCGGCCCGGGTCAGGCAAATCGACCTGTGGATGTAGCCTTGATCCAGGATCTCGTCGCGCGCGCGAAAGCCGCTGCTCCGCCTGCCACAGTGAAGCCGTCTTCCGCATCGGCCATCACCCCTGCACAGCCCGACACCGTCGACGGCATAGCCGCCGAAAAGCTCTTCCAGGACATCGGCGCCTTCCAGACGGGAACGATGAAGACAGCGCTTCCGGATCGGACCATCTCGCCCGGCGGGCCCACCCTTGCCCGACTGCTGGCAGGCGCGGGCGCGGGCTACAAGGGTCCCGCGCAATTCCTGCAGACGCCCACCGGGCAGTGGAAATCACTCGACCAGGACAAGTTCCTGTCCCTGTTCGCGACCCAGTTCACCCGTCTTTTGGCCTACAACTGGACACAGCCAAGTCCCGCCGGGCTCCAGACCGTGCTCCAGAAGATAGTCGCTGACGCGTCCATACAGGATATCAGGTGGGCGGCCTACATGCTGGCGACGGTGCAGAGGGAGTCGCCCAACTTCCTTCCCGTCGAGGAGGACGGCAAGGGGGCCGGGAAGGACTACGGAAAACCCGCTCCCTACGTCGGCAAGAAGGACGGGAAAAAATACAACAACGTCTACTACGGCCGCGGCTACGTGCAGTTGACCTGGCTTGAGAAATACCTGGCACTCGGAGCGGCACTCGGCGTCGACGACGCGCTGGCCATCGCACCGGAGAAGGCACTGGACCCTGATACGGCCTATGCGGTGATGTCCAAAGGGATGGCTCAGGGGCTGTTCACAGGCAAGGGCCTGGCGGACTACATAGGCGGCGACCGGTGCGACTATCAGTCCGCGCGCCAGATCATCAACGGAACGAACATGTGGGTGGAGATGGCGGCGTGCGCGGCGATGATAGAAGGTGCGCTATGGCTGGCGACGCCCGGCGTTCCCGTGCTTCCCGGAACGGCCAAGTGAGCGGCTGGCTCCGGGCGCTCACCGCCTGCGCGCTAGTGGCGTTTGCCCCTGTCGCCGCACTGGCAGACTGGTCGGGGACCGTCGGTCTGTATGCTGTTCAGCAAACCGCCACCGACATCGTCGTGAAGGCGTCCGGCGCGACGCTGTTCTCCGCAAAGGCCTTCGCGGCGGCTCAGTATGCAAGGATCCTCGTCGAATTCGGATTACCCGTTTCGGCCTCGTCAGTCTCACCGTCGCTGCACGTGCGCCACGCGTTCCATTTTGTGTCCCTGACAGGAACTCTGCTTGCCGTTCGCGACGAGGCCGACGTGGACGTCAAAGGCAACGCCATCCCTGCGGGCAGGACACGCTTCTGGACCGTCGACCTGAAGAAGGGCGCGCGCTACGGCTTCGGCGACGATCCGCTCGGCCCTTCGCCCAAGTCGCCCGGCGCCTTCGTCGACCTGCGATCCCTGTTTCCGGAGAAAGCGATCGCGGCGGCCGTGGCTGCGACCCCGCTCGGCAAACAGGCCGGGTCCAAGGCGGGCTCCGGGCTCCCGGATGTCATGTACGACCTGGCTGCTCTGGGGCGGGCGGCTCCGAACTGTTTCCTGCCCGCCCCCGACACGACCTGGAGCTTCGCGATCGTCGGGCCGCGCGCGTCCGCCGTCCCGGTCGACCTCGGTCTGCAGGGGCAGTCGAACTGCCGCACGAAGCTCACCGTGCTGCATCTCTCGCTGCCACGGTCGAGCACGGCATCCGGCCAGCAACTCCTCCCGCCCGCTGGCCTGCCCGAAACGATCGTGGAAATCAGCGTTCCGCCGCGACAATGACGTAGCGGAGACGCCAAGCTGTTGAGTTTCATCAGGAGCTCACCCACCTCGTGCGCCATTTCGATCCAAGATGGCGCTCCGGACGAGCGTGTCTCATCCGAGGCGGCCGCTGCTTCGCAGGCCGCGTCAGCGTAAGCTCGCCGGCGGCAGCTACCTTTGCATTGTGCAGCCATATTTTCTGGGTGCGGAGACGAGAACCGCCTCTGTACGTGCCATGCGCGAGGCGAAACGGGGAACGGCGCTGAGGTCGATCTCGAAACTGGCCGAATTGTGATCCCGCAGACGATCTATCTTCCGCGGCTCGCAGGCATGGGTCACGTGAACCCTACTGCGGTTGTCCGCTATCGCCTCCATCTCTACAGAACACGCCAAATCACGTCGCCCGCCGCCTCAAGGAGCCTCCATGGCCGCTTACCAATACGTCTACGTCATGAAGGATGTCACCAAGGCCTTCCCGGGTGGCCGCGAGGTGTTCAAGGGCATCACCCTCTCGTTCCTGCCCGGCGTGAAGATCGGCGTGCTCGGCGTGAACGGCGCCGGCAAGTCGACGCTGCTCAAGATCATCGCCGGCATCGAGACCGAATACGGCGGCGAGGCGTTCGCGGCCGAG
>CAZZVF010000307.1:0-4122 GCA_964657355.1 uncultured Buchnera sp. | reverse complement strand
ACCTTGGCGCCGACGTCCTCATCGTCGACCGAATGCAGGTCGGGCCAATAGCGCCGCACCAGGCCATCCAGCACGGCGAAGGCATCGCGCAGACCGGCGAAACCGTGCAGCCTGAGCGCCGCCTCGGCGAGCCAGCATGCGACTTCGAGATCTTTGCTCTGCGACGCAATCAGTTCTTGCGTCTGGGTAAAGATCTGCCGCCACTCGGGCGCGAGCCCGCCGCGCTCGGCTTCGGACTCCGCCTGGCGTTCGGCAATGCGGGCGGCCGACCGGGCGTCTTTTATACGGTAATACGCATTGCCGTCCGCCTCCCGGTGGCGGAGGTTCGGCCCGGTCGCGAAATCGCCCGGGATCGGCGACAGCAATGCTTCAATTTCGAGAATCATGCGCCGCGCCGGCCCTCTGGAACAAAACGTTTACAAATACAACCGTCAATCAATACCAGCGGCTTTATACACAATCGGACTTGATCACGCATACGTTGATGATGGTGCGCGCATTGGCGGCTTCCCCGCAAGCCTGGCGGCCGCTATTGAGTGAACCTGCGGAACGATATGCATGCCACCGGAGGCCAGTTTGCCGCTCGACCTGCGTAGCCTTGTATCGATATTGGAACCGGCCACGCGTGCCGCATTGGAAAATGCCGCGGGACTCGCCTTGGCGAATACGCATTCGTCGGTCGGTGTTGCGCACTGGCTGCGGCGCCTGGTCGAACAACCCGGGCCGCTCGCTGCGGAACTTGGCCGCCAAATCGATCTCGCGCGCCTGACCGCGGACCTCACCCAGGCACTGGACCGGCTGCCGCGCGGTGCCGCCGGCGCTCCTGCGCTCGAGCCGGTTCTCGTCACCTGGATGCGCGAAGCGTGGCTGGTGGCGTCGTTGCAGGGTGGCCGCAATGCGGCGGGCGAACTCGATCTGCTTGCTGCCTTGTTCAACGAGCCGACGCTGCGCGCCATTGCGCACGACCTGTCGCCGTTGCTCCGCCGTGTCGACACGCAAAGTTTCGATGCGGCTGTCATCGGTGCAACGGCGATCGAAGGCAGCGTGCGGCGCGATGCATCTCCAGAGGATGCGTCCGGACTCGCCGGCGGACGGGCGCAGGCCGGTGCGTCGCTCGAGAAATACACGATCGACCTCACCGAGCAGGCGAGGAACCACAAGATCGACGCGGTGGTCGGCCGCGACGCCGAGATCCGCCAGGTGATAGACATCCTGTCGCGGCGCCGGCAGAACAATCCGATCCTGGTCGGCGAGGCCGGTGTCGGCAAGACCGCCATCGTGGAAGGTTTTGCGATGCGGGTCGCGGCCGGCGACGTGCCGCCCGCCTTGCGCGACGTCGCCGTCCGGTCGCTCGATCTGGGGCTGTTGCAGGCCGGCGCCAGCGCGCGCGGCGAATTCGAGACGCGGCTCAAGGGCGTGATGGCCGATATCAAGGCGTCGCATCGGCCGGTGATCCTGTTCATCGACGAGGCGCACACGCTGATTGGCGCCGGAGGTGCTGCCGGGCAGGGCGATGCCGCCAACCTGATCAAGCCCGAACTGGCGCGTGGCGAGCTGCGCACCATCGCCGCCACCACATGGGCCGAATACAAGAAGTATTTCGAACGCGACGCCGCGTTGACCCGCCGCTTCCAGCCGGTGCGCGTGGATGAACCGGAGCACGAGATCGCCGTGGCGATGATGCGCGGACTGGTCCCCGCGCTCGAAAAGCATCACGGCGTGCGCATCATGGAAGAAGCGGTGGCGGACGCCGTGCGGCTGTCGGCGCGTTATATTCCGGCGCGGCAGCTGCCCGATAAATGCGTCAGCCTGCTGGATACCGTCTGCGCGTCGGTCGCCATCGCGCGCACCACGGCGCCGGCGGCGCTGGAGGATGCGGAACGCCGCCTGAGCCGGCTGGAGGCCGAACATGCGTCGGTCAAGCGGGAAGGCCTCGGCGAACGCATTGCCGCGGTCGAGACGCTGATCGCGCAGACCAGCGCGCAGGCGGCTTCGTTGCGGGCGCAATGGCAGGCGGAGTGCGCGCTGATTGCCGAACTCGAGCAGGCCGAGCAGTCGCCGGACGCCGGCGAGAAGGGCAACGTCGATGCCCTGAGCGAGAAACTCGCGGCGTTGCAGGGCGACCAGCCGATGGTTCCGAGGCGCGTCGATCGCGATGCGGTGGCGGGCGTGGTGACGCGCTGGACCGGCATTCCGGTGGGCCGCATGCTGACCTCGGACATCGACAGCGTGCTGTCGCTCGAGGACGCGTTGCGTCAGCGTGTCATCGGGCAGGACCATGCGCTGCGGGCGATTGCCGATGCGGTGCAGATCTCGCGTGCGAACCTGGCGGATCCGCGCAAGCCGGTCGGCGTGTTCCTGCTCGTTGGAACCAGCGGGGTCGGCAAGACGGAAACCGCGGTAGCGCTCGCCGAGCAATTATATGGCGGCCCGCAGAGCCTGACGACGGTGAACCTCTCCGAGTTCAAGGAGGAGCACAAGGTCAGCATGCTGGTCGGCTCGCCGCCCGGCTATGTCGGTTACGGCGAAGGGGGCGTGCTGACCGAGGCGGTGCGGCGCCGGCCGCATGGCGTGCTGCTGCTGGACGAGGTGGAAAAGGCGCATCCCGGCGTCCAGGATATTTTCTACCAGGTGTTCGACCGCGGCATCCTGCGCGACGGCGAGGGTCGCGACATCGATTTCCGCAACACGACGATCCTGCTCACCGCCAATGTCGGTTCGGAGCTGATCGCGTCGCTGGCGGCCGATCCGGACACGATGCCGGATGCGGCAGGCCTCGAGAGCGTGCTGCGCGCCGAATTGCTCAAGGTGTTCAAGCCCGCCTTTCTCGGCCGCGTCGTGGTGGTGCCTTACTTGCCGTTAACGGACGAGATTTTTTCCCGCGTGGTGTTGATGCAACTGGAACGCGTCAGGGCGCGCGCGGAGGAAACCTACGGCGCGCAGCTCGCCTTCGAGCCGGAACTCGTCGCCGATAGAGCAGATGATTTCGCGCGAACTGTTGCCGCTGCTGTCGCGCCATTTCCTGGAACGACTGGGCTCCGGCCGGCGTACCAGCAGCCTGCGCGTTCTGCTCGGTGCTGATGGGCGATTTGCACTGGAATCCGCGCCGCAATTGGGCGATGATTCAAGTGGCAACCATGCGGAAAACGCCATCGGAATGTCATCGCAACCTTTCTCCGGCCGGACCGTAGAAATGTCGGAGGCAAAGCAAGACTAATTCTTGCCTGCAATGTTCCGGGCGGGGTATCCGGTCGCCGGCCGCTCATCGACGGGCAGCTTGCGCACCACCGATCAACCGGGCGTCACGACGACGTCCTTGCACTGAGGAAGAGGATTTCAGCATGCCGATCTACCTGCAGCTTACCGGCGGCGAACAGCCGATCAACGGTGACGCGACACAGACCGACCATGTCGGCTGGATGGACATCACGTCGATGCACTGGTCCGTCAGCCGCAACGTCAGCACCACGGTCGGTGCGTCGTCGAACCGCGAAGCGTCGGAGCCAAATCTTTCGGAAGTGACGCTGACCAAGATCAGCGACAGTTCGCATGCAGCACTCTATCAGGCTGCGACATCCGGCAAGCAGCCGATGACGGCGACGATCGACCTGGTCAACACCGGCAATCCGGGCAAGGTCTATTGCCAATACGTCCTGACCAACACGATCATCTCGGGCTTCACCGCAGGCTCGAGCGGCGATCGCCCGACCGAGACGCTGACGCTGAATTTCACGCAGAAAAACGTGAACTACACGAAGGAAGACGCATCCGGCAGCCCGACCGTCTCCCGCGCCAGCTACAACCAGGCCTCGGCACAAGCCACCTAGAGCTTGGCTCCGCGGGCATCTTTATCCGACAGGTGACCCCATTCGGTCGAATGATGCTCTTTAGGTTCGGCGAGCATCTTTATCCGACAGGTGACCCCATTCGGTCGAATGATGCTCTAGGCCCTACAGTGGCGTGGAGCCACCGCACGGTGGCTTCACGTGCCTGATCCTGTAGGACTGCAGCCTGAAACGGCGCAGCGTCTGCTCGAGGGCGTAGACACGGCCTTCGAGCAGGTGCTGCACGGTCGCTACGGCGGCGGCATCGAATGCATCGTGATGGATGGCAACGAGCGCC